>DAOWLL010000346.1 GCA_030641945.1 Gammaproteobacteria bacterium
CAATAAGGGATTAACTGAAGAAATTACTGCAAGGGCATTTGCCACCATACGCGAAGTTGCCGGCAGGGAGCTTGGTATGAAGCATTTCGACAGCCAGCTCATAGGCGGCTGGGTCATGTTGCAGGGCATGATCGCTGAAATGCAGACTGGGGAAGGTAAGACACTGACTGCAACATTGCCGGCAAGTTGTGCTGCAATGGCAGGCATGCCTGTGCATGTGGTTACGGTCAATGACTACCTGGTAGAGCGTGATGCTGAAATGATGCGTCCAGTATATGAGCGATTAGGCCTGACTGTTGGTTATATTGTAGAAGGTATGAGTGAGCTTGAGCGCAAGCAGGCCTACCATTGCGACATTACCTATTGCACCAGTAAGCAACTGGCCTTTGATTACTTGCGTGACAGGCTTGTGCTGAAACGCTTCAATTCCAGCCTGGAGTTCAAGCTGGAGTCTCTCTACAGTTCAAAGCCAGCCAGTACACAGTTGCTATTACGAGGCCTGAACTATGCCATTGTCGATGAAGCGGACAGTATATTTATTGATGAAGCAAGAACTCCACTGATACTTTCATGCAAAACTGATAACACACAACAGGAAGCAGTCCATCGGGAAGCCATCTGGCTGGCGCGCCAGTTAAAAGATGATAACTATTTTTCAATCGATGAAAAAACCAGGCAAATCGAGCTGAAGCAATTTGGCAAGGATTACCTGGAAGAGCTCGCTTCATTGATGAGCGGTGTCTGGCAAGGGTCGAGAAGGCGTAACGCGCTGGTGGAACAGGCACTGGCGGCGCTGCATCTATATGATCGTGATGTGCATTACCTGGTTGATGATGGCGTCATCAGCATCATCGATGAAAATACAGGGCGCACCATGCCAGACAGGTCGTGGGAAGCAGGTTTGCACCAGATGATCGAAGAAAAGGAGGGCTGTGAACAATCCGGGAAAACCGAGACCCTGGCGCGAATCAGCTACCAGACATTTTTCAAACGTTATTTGCGCCTGTCAGGAATGACGGGTACTGCAAACGAGGTCAGCAAGGAATTAAAAAAGGTTTACAAGCTGGATGTGGTCACCATTCCAACGAATAAACCTGTACAGCGAATAATTCGTCCCGAATGCATCTACACTAATAGTGATGCCAAGTGGCGTGGCGTCATTAGCAGCATTCAGCTCGAACATGACAATGAGCGACCAGTGCTGGTAGGAACGCGAACATTAAAGGATTCAGAACATTTAAGTGACCTGCTTGCCAGGGCAGGTTTGAGCCACCAGGTATTAAACGCGAAGCAGGATAAAGAGGAAGCGGAAATCGTCGCTGTCGCAGGACAGCGCGGTCAGATAACCGTGGCCACCAATATGGCAGGGCGAGGCACCGACATAAAGCTGGATACATCTGCCGTACATGCAGGAGGGCTTCATGTTATTTCCTGTGAAAAAAACATGTCAGCCAGGATCGACAGGCAGCTGGCTGGGCGTTGTGGCAGGCAGGGTGACCCTGGCAGTTATGAAGCAATCCTGTCATTGCAGGATGCATTCATAGAAAAACGATATGGCAAAATGGCGCGCGCAGTAGCGAAGTATAAAGATGCATCACAGCGGGTTAAGCCGCAATGGCTCGGGCGCTTGATGATGGCTTTTACACAGATGATGGCCGAGTATTACAACCGTCAGATCAGGAACGCGATGATGAAAGCCGACAAGAAGCGTGACTCAATGCTGGCGTTTAGTGGCATGTCAGAATAGTGAAACAACAATGATAAAAACAGAACTGAACAAAATAGTATTAATAAGCGGCCTGCTTATCAGCAGTTCTGCTGTTGCAGATCACGTACCCGAAATTGACTGCCTGATAGAGCCTAACAAGATAATAGAGTTGAGCAGCCAGGTATCCGGCGTGCTCGACACAATCTCGGTAGATCGAAGCGATTCTGTGAAAAAGGGACAAATCGTTGCCAGGCTGAAGTCTGATGTAGAGCTGGTAAAACTCAGGGCCAGCGAGGAGACCCTTAATGTAAGCAGGGTCGAACAGAAGCGGGCGATCGATCTTTACCGGGATCATGTGATTACGCTGAGTGAAAAGGAACAGGCTGACCACGAACTGGCGCTTAATGAGCTCGAAGTAAAGCATGCACTGGCTAACCTGGAATTAAGAAACATCCGCAGTCCGATAGATGGCGTCGTTGCCGATCGATACCTGATGCCAGGCGAGTTCATTGAAGATAATCCCATTTTAAAACTGGCGCAGCTGGACCCGCTCAGGGTAGAGGTGGTCGCACCGGTGACCTACTTCGGACAAGTGAATACCGGAATGCATGCCCAGGTTAAAACAGAATTCGGTTCATTTGATAATCTCATTGCTGAAGTGGTTGTTGTTGACAAGGTAATCGATGCTGCCAGTGGCACCTTCGGCATCCGCCTTGAATTGCAGAACAAGGATAACCAGATACCCGGTGGTCTGAAGTGTTCAGTTAGATTCTTTGAAGAGCATGAAGAAGCAGAATACGCAAGGCTGCACTCGAGTGGAAAAGATGATGTGACAATAACTGCTCCGGTAATAACAAATCAAAACGAACTGGATGACAATCAAAATACTATTTGCCGCAGAATCGGGCCTTTCAGAAAAAAAGACACACTGCTTGCATTAATGAATGCACTTGAATCTGATATTAACAGTTATGAAGTACATGATGAGACCAGCACATTGAATGCGTACAGGGTGACAACGCTTGCGCTTGCGTCAAGTGAAGCAGCAAAGGTGATCGAATCAGAAATGAAAAAGGCCGGCGTAAAGGATATTGCGATCTTGAAAGGTGAGGAGGGTTTCAGTATTTCACTTGGCCTGTTCAGGAACAAGAAAAGTGCCTATAAACGCCAGGCTAAAATTAAAAAAATGGGTTATGACTGCAAGGTTGTACCGAAGCAAATGAACAAAACAATATACTGGGCAGAAATTAATGCAGACAAGTCTGAAGATGAATTAAGTGAGCTTGTGACTGCATCAGGCGTCAAAGATACAGACAATCTGTTATACCAGTCATGCAGTACTGAAATACTCGCGTCAGGAAATATACAGTAGGGTGGGCTTTGCCCACCGAATCAGTTAAAAACTTGATAAAGGTATGTTTTCTCGCAAAGACGCCAGGAACGCAAAGAAAAATCCTGTTTAGATTCGTAGCCTGGATG
>DAOWLL010000401.1 GCA_030641945.1 Gammaproteobacteria bacterium
AATTTGAACCGCTGGATGCCAGGAAGGAACAGACCCTATGTCCACAGATAAACGCAGATGAACACGGATGAAAGCGTTTTTAAGTTTCTAAATATCTGTGTTCATCTGTGTTCATCTGTGGATAATTTGTTTTTAAACATTTGCGTGGGGCCGTGTAGCGGCAGGCGGACAAATCTTCCCTGTGTGGTCATGGAGTTATCATGTGGCTACCCACTATATTTGGGCAAGACCCTTAATAACTAACGGTCATTTCGTGTCCGCCTTCGTGCAATAGGCCGGCTAGACATCAAGACCCTTCATATGTGTCTCATTGATGCGCTTGAGCAGAAATTTGAATGGCAGCTGCGCGTCATGATACTTCTCGACAATTGCCATAAACGCCAGGTCTCCCGTTGCGAATTCATAGTTACCGTCTTTCATTGACTGGTACAGGTCTTTCAGGCTTTTTTCGAGCGGGCCAATGAATTCGCGGGCATAAGCCATTGAATCTTCATCGAATTCGATGGACTGATGCAAGTCCCATACATCATCGAGCGCCTGCTCAATCATGCGTACGTATTCATCGGTGGAGCTTGCGCGTGCAATTTTTACATTATTCATGTCATATTCCCTCAACTGCGTTTTCTGTTTTTTCTGCCCCGGAAACTGCTGATCGATTGCACTATCCGGTTATATGGCAACTTCTCCAGACTGCCAAACTCAGCTTCAGCCTGCTCAATCAGGGCATAGATATCTTCAATTTTATCCTGCTGCACAGGGATAAACAGCGACTGTATACCACTCAGACCACCCGCCTGTACTCGAATTTCCATATTATGCGGCAACTTATCGCCAGTTTGCTGCAACTTAAGTAAAAATCGTGAATTTTCACGTAGCTTTGTCAGCAATTCGTGGCATTTAGCCGATAATTCCCCTGACTTGCACGCATAACCCTCACGATCCGCCAGCATGAAATGCCTGGAATAAGAGCATCGCGCCTAGTTGTTGGTCAGTGCTTTCTCAAATTCACAGAGAATAATGGCTATTTCGCTATAAGTTGACTTGTATTCCTTTTCTTCCACAGCCTGTCAGGATCACTTTTCGTGCTCCATCAATATCGGTTTTTCCCGGTGCTCGAGCAGTTGTTCTTCCGCAGCCAGCTGATTTTCCGCAAACATGACCTTGATTATTTCATTCGAACCTTCGGCCAGCGCAGTACGCTTCTCCCGGGCAAATGACTTGGCCTGCTTGAAAGACTCGAACTCGCTGATCAGCTCAAGATTCTTCACCAGGCTCATGCCTTCCTGTGATGTCATTTTGTAAATAAAATACGGCATAGCTTAATAACCTAGTAATTTGGTAAACTATTATAACAAATCCGCTAAAGACAACCAGCCAGGCAACAGACCCCTATCATGAGTTCAGAATACTTATCCAAAGAGCACCAGATCATTGCAACCATGCGCAAAGTGCTCTCCAGCATCATCCGCGACACCACGCCACCCCCGGGTCGCCCTCACCCCTTCAGAGAAAGCACTATCGAGGATGTTAAGCATTGCTTCGCGCTGATAACCGCCCGGGAACAGGAAATACACGAACAAGCCGGGAAAGGTATGGACCTGCGTCCGCGCTATGCTGATGAGCCAAAAAAATCACATGTCGTTGACTTTGTTAAGCCGGATAAAAAGAAGTAAACCACCTCTGAGTCGAGTTATCTGCAAGTTCGGCTACACTATAAGGTATCTCGAAACACAGATACCAGTATGAGCGAACCTATCTTTGACATTGCGTTTTACGGCATCATTCAACCCGGAAAGGACAAGGAAGCGGTCATGCAGAATATGGCCCAGCTGTTCAAGACAACACCCGAAAAAGTCAGGCCTTTTTTTGCCGGCGGCCGCAAGGTAATAAAATCCAGAGTCAATGAACTGACGGCCAACAAGTACAGGGCAGCACTTGAGAAAGCCGGACTGGTCGTCAAGCTTGAAGCCCAAAGTTCAGCTGATATTGATACAGCTGATATCAGCGTTGCACCTGTCGGAGCAGACGTACTGGCTAATCCGCCCGTCGTTGAGCCTCAGGCCATCGGCAATATCAGCGATATCACCATGGCTGAAGCCGGCGCCGATGTGCTGGAAAACCCACCCGTCGTTGAGCCCCAGGCCATCGGCGATATCAGCGATATCACCATGGCCGAAGCCGGCGCCGATGTACTGGAAAACCCGTCTGTAGCTGAGCCTCAGGCCATCGGCGATATCAGTGGTTTAACCATAGCCGAAACCGGTGCCGATATCATCGAGAATCCGAAGCCAAAAGAAAAAGCGCCGATACCTGATACCAGCGACCTGTCGGTAAAAGACGAAAGATAAATTAACCGCAAAGCCTGTCCTGAGTTAATCGAAGGGACGCAAAGGGCGCAAAGTAAAAATATTTATTAACCGCAGAGGCGCGGAGACGCAGAGAGCAACGTAAACCATATGTATGCTGGTTCTGCACCCGTAGGCCGGGATAAGGCTTTGCCGTTCCCGGCTTGCTATGGACTTGCCTGCAACGCTTCACTTATGCAGGCCTACTTACTAAAAGATTGAAAACGGTTCACCGCAAAGACGCAAAGGCCGCAAAGGAAATACGATTATTTTACCGCGGAGACGCAGAGAACAGCGTATACCCTATGTATGCTGGTTCTGCGCCCGTAGGCCGGGATAAGGCTTTGCCGTTCCCGGCTTGCTATGGACTTGCCTGCAACGC
>DAOWLL010000629.1 GCA_030641945.1 Gammaproteobacteria bacterium
CTGCCGATACTGAGCCAGGGAAAACCGAGCAATATCCAGCCACGCAACCACTCGACAACAATCCAGCCTGCGGCAAACATCAGCAGCGGCAATAAACCGGTCGATGCAGTGGATAGTCGCCTGAGAAAATAGCCCAGAAAGGCGGGATACAGCGACAGTACGGCAACAAAGACCACGGTCACCAGTATGGCAGCGGACATATGCACCTGGCCGTACACATAGATACTGACAAATATCCACGAGACACCGGCACCGAAGTAACCCAGGCCGAAAATCGAGCCATGCAGCAGGGCCTGGCCCGGCGTATCTGACAGCCATTGGTTGAACAATACAGCCAGTGAAACAATGGCGACAGGATACCAGCCGTAGGGGGCAAACGCGGTTACCGCCAGTGCGCCTGCAAACAGAACGGCCAGCGCACTGATGCGGCTAATGATACGGGTCACGATTCATCTTGGAGTCGCGCATCTGCAAGCTCAACCGGTTTTGGCAACAGCGTCAGTTGCAACATGTGCACACGGCGACTGTCTGCACGCAGCACCTTGAACAACAGGTTACCGATGACAACCCGCTCACCACGCTTGGGTAAACGTCCAATATGGCTAACAACAATCCCGCCAATGGTATCGAATTCATCATCCGGAAGCTCAGTCTTGAAATATTCATTGAAGTCTTCGACCGGTGTCAGCGCCTTGATCGTGTAATGAACTTCACTGTGCTTGCGAATGGTATCTTCTTCCTCGATATCATGTTCGTCCTCGATCTCACCAACGATTTGTTCGAGTACATCTTCAATCGTGACCATGCCCGAAACACCGCCATACTCATCCACAACGATGGCCATGTGGACCCTGCTGGAGCGAAACTCCTTTAACAACACGTTGAGTCGCTTGCTCTCCGGAACAAAGATCGCCGGGCGCAGAATTTCACGGACATTGAAGCGGCTGTCTCCAAGTCCAAAGGAATAAAACAGCAGATCTTTTGCCAGCAGGATGCCGATGCCTTCATCGCGACTTTCACCGGTCACCGGGAAGCGTGAATGGCCGGATTCAACCACGGTGCGCAAGAGAGTTTCAGGGTTCGCATCACGTTCCAGCACGACCACCTGGGAGCGTGGAATCATGACATCCCGCACCTGCATATCATCCACCTGCAGCACACCCTCGAGCATGGCAAGCAGGTCAACATCAAACAGGTTCTTCTGCTGGGCACCACGGAGCAACTCGACCAGCTGCTCGTTGTTGGCCGGTTCCCGCAAATACGCCTGTTTCATCCTGGCGAGCCAGGAGCGTTTCACGGGACCGTTGGGAGGTCGGTCTTTGTCCATTAAATATTAGTTAGTTACAGCGCCTTTGTAAAAAACACATCAATGATTATAACACCGATACAGGTATCGTTCCTGCCGTATCCGGGCTACGGTACATGCCGCATTTAATACGGATTAGCGTAACCCAGGCTGGCGAGTTGCTCGGTTTCAAGCTGCTCCATTTCCCGGGCCTCGTTGTCTCTGGAATGATCATACCCAAGCAGGTGCAGCACACCGTGAATCACGATATGCGCCCAGTGGGCATCAAG
>DAOWLL010000415.1 GCA_030641945.1 Gammaproteobacteria bacterium
GAATTTATCACGCATCACTGCAGCAAATTCGAAGTTGTAGTGGTAAGTCAATAATAAAGCCGAAAACGGTATTCGTTTCCGGCTTTTTAGTTGTTCCTGATAACTGTCAACTGATAACTGATAACTGACACCGAAGGTGTTCAGTCTTCTTCACCGATGACGGTCAGCTTGATAGTCGCATTGACCTCGGTATGCAAATGAAGATCAATTTCATAATCACCGGCCAGGCGAATTGGACCTTCAGGCATGCGTATCTCACTTTTCTCAACTTCGATGCCTTTCTCATTGATGGCGTCTGTAATATTCGCATTGGTGATAGAGCCGAACAGTTTGCCTTCACCGCCAGATTTTGCTGCGATGCTGACTTCCAGGCCTTCGAGCTGTTTAGCGCGCGCTTTCGCAGCCGCCAGCACTGTTGCTTCCTGTTTTTCCAGCTCGGCACGGTGTGTTTCTATTTCTGCGATGTTCTCGGGTGTCGCAAGTTTGGCCTTGCCCATGGGCAACAGGTAGTTCCTGGCAAATCCAGGACGCACATTAACCAGATCACCTAATCCACCGAGACGATCAATACTTTCAAGCAGGATGATTTCCATTGTAATAACCTCAAACGTTATTCAGGCGATTAATCGCCTTCTAAAGTCTATCCAGGTATCTGCAAGGCCAGTCAGGGCCAGCAGAACCACTGTATGCGGTACAAAAAACATAAACAGATAAATCATAAACAACCAGGCCGCATTCAGTTGTCTACCGGCAAACACGGCATGCAGCACCGCAACACCCTGATTCAGATACAGGGCGAACACGATCAGCAGCATTGCATTGAACATATCCGCGTTGATGAACGATGCCGCGATTGCTATCGCAAGCGCTATTAATGCCGTTGTTTTACCCAGGTTGATGGCGCGAAATTCCTTGCCAAATCCGCCCGGATTATAAATAGCTGCCTGCCACCATCTCGCCACGTACAGGCTGAGCATGGTGCCGATCATGAAACTGCTGGCAAAAAAGCCCGGCAATAGTCGCACGATCTGGTCAATCACCTGCTGCAACTGTTCCGTGTCGAGCGCACCTTTAGAGTTCGCAACCAGGTCATCGGCCATCATATTCAGAGATGACCGCCAGATTTCGCCAAAATCCGGAAAAAACAGGTACAAAACAAGTATGCCAAGCAAGCTGATCCCGGCAATCAGCTGTAAGCTGAATACCAGCGACACTGTCTGCCTTAACACCACGGCTACCATTACAACCGGAAGCCATACCAGCAAAACGTAATAAACCGCGATCTCTGGCAGTGACAGTATCAGCCCTGCAAACACGGCTGTCCCGATACCGGCAATGGCCGTTACCAGCAGGCCGTTCCTGTGGCCCTTAACCAGAGTTACCAGTGCCACCGCAGCGCCACTCAACCACGCCACTGGCGGCAGCAACAAACCCAGCATTGCCATGCTTGCTGCGATCAGTGCAGCCTGGCTATGCCCTTTCAGAATAAATCTGGCCAGCGAAATCATGCCTGAGCACTCATTCAGTCGGCATACTTCATGTTCATGCCAAACCAGGTGATACTTTGCTTACTTATGGCTGTCTGTATATGGCATCAGCGCAAGGTAGCGTGAAACCTTTATGGCCTTGGTCAACTGACGCTGATATTTAGCCTTGGTACCTGTAATACGAGCCGGTACGATTTTTCCAGATTCGGTTACAAACCCTTTCAACAGCTCGATGTCCTTGTAGTCAACCGAGGAAATCCCTTCCGCAGTAAATTTGCAATAACGTTTACGTCGAAAATAAGACATGCTTCAATCCCCTCAATTACTCTGGTGTTTCTTCGGACACTTCTTCGGACACTTCTTCGGATGCCACTTCAGATACTTCTTCAGCTTTGAGCTCAGGCTTATCGCTGCTATCAGCGACGGTATCTTGTTCAGTAGCGCGTGGCTTTCTCTCTGCCTCTTCTGCTTTTTCCTTGGCCAGAACAGACATCTCGATAATGGCTTCATCACGCTTCATAATCAGGTTACGGATAACCGCATCATTAAAACGGAAGGCTGATTCGAGCTCATCACGCACAGCCTGATCACATTCAATGTTCATCAGCACGTAGTGAGCCTTGTAGATCTTGTTGATAGGGTAAGCAAGCTGGCGACGGCCCCAGTCTTCCAGGCGATGAATCTTGCCGCCATTAGATTCGATCATATTGCGATATCGATCGATCATGCCGACAACTTGTTCACTCTGGTCCGGGTGCACCAGAAATACGACTTCGTAGTGACGCATAATTTTCCTCTTGGTTAAAAGCCCCCTGTCTGGCAGTGGAGCAAGGAGTACAGATTGTTAAGGCGGCGGAGTTTACAATGAATAATGAATAATGAATAGTGAATAATTAAGAAAATCAGTGGCCTGAGATCATATCGGCTTGTTCAGTTGAAATTCTTCCACGGCCGTCTCAGAATATACTCCATAAATTAAATTTCTTTGCTATTAGTGTACTTAGTATAAAAACTCCAAGGCACCAATTCCTGTTTTGCTAACAACCGAAACAATGGTTGTAACCATTCAAACACCTGCTTGTATGTCTTGAAATCCTTGTATGTGGCATAGGGATGTTTTGGACTTAACAAATACTCAAAAAGA
>DAOWLL010000438.1 GCA_030641945.1 Gammaproteobacteria bacterium
ATGTAATGCTCCCTGAAGCTCTGACAGAGGCGCAGGAAATCGCTATTCCGCGAAAGAGGCGCTAAATGGCGCTGGGGATTTCAATAGCTGTTAACGGCCGGGTAGACAGGGAGCTGGATCAGGCAACCCAGGTAGAGGTCTATGAACGTATGGGGCAAGCAACAACTTTTAATATTCGGTTTCAGGTGGATATCAGCGAGGGCGATGTGACGATGCTCACTGAGAGCCGCATTGATGCGGGAAGCGACCTTTCCGTACTGGTTCCTGCGGAGAACATGACCCAGTGCCTGGTAAAAGGCCCGGTTTGCAGCCAGAAAATCCATCTTCAGCATGGGGGAGAAGGTTCCTGGGTGGATGTGGCGGGCACAGACACCTCGATCGCCATGGATAGGGAGACCAAATCTGCCGTGTGGGCTGATGTTGCGGACAGCGATGCTGTTTCAAGTATTCTTTCCGAATACGGATATACCAGTGATGTGCAGTCTACCGATGCCCAGCACCTTGAAGACAAGCATGCTCTGGTGCAGCGCGATACGGATCTTCGCTTTGTACGGCGGCTGGCGCGCAGAAACGGCTGCCTCTTCTGGATCACCTGTGATGCCGCCGGTGTTGAAACCGCCCACTTTAAACGTCCGCCCCTTGACGGCGAACCAGATGCGGAATTGACGATAAATCTCGAATCTCCCAGTATGCAGACACTTGACATCTCCTGGGATGTGGAAAGGCCGACCAGTATTGAGGGATTACAGCTTGATTTAAACAGCAAGACCGATCTGGACGGCGCGGTCAGGCAAACACCTCAGGCTATTCTGGCAGACAGAGGGCTGAAAGATATTACCGGGGACACGCGTTCCGTACTTGTATCTGCTCCTGCCGATGATGCGGGTGATATGCAGGCCCGGGGCGAAGGTGCATTGGTCGAAGCAGACTGGTTTATTCGAGCAGTCTGCCGGACGAGTTTGAACGAGCTGGGCAGACTGGTGCGTGCCCATACAGTAGTAAATGTGCGTGGAGCAGGGAGCCAGCACAGTGGCAGATACTTTGTTTCCGGTGTGCGCCATATAATTGATTCGGCTTCACATCGCATGGATGTTGAATTAGTGAGAAACGGATGGGGAGCATGAGATGCCTGATGAGGTGATTGATCAACTTATTGATTGGGTGCGCAACCGTTATTTCGGAAAATACCGGGGGACAATAACCGATAATAATGATCCTACCTCCAGGGGACGGATCAAGGTAAGGGTCCCTGCGGTGCTTGGTGATCTTCAGGTGTGGGCAATGCCGTGCACACCCTATGCCGGAGACAACGAAGGCGTTTACCGTATACCGGATACAGACTCGGGCGTATGGGTGGAGTTTGAAGGGGGTGATCCCTCCTATCCGATCTGGACCGGCTGTTTCTGGGCTGACAATGAGCTGCCCAAAGATGAACAGGGGCAGGAAGCGGTTCCGTCACTGAAGATTATTCGCAGCAAACAGGGGCTCATGGTTACGCTGGATGATGACGGGCAGGTGATCACGTTAAGCGATGATGACGGCAGTAATATTATGACAATTGAAGTGCAGCAGGGGCAGATCACAATAAAAGGGGCGATGAAAGTGGTTGTGGAAGCGCCGCAGATCGAACTGGTAGAAAACGCCACCCACCCGGTGGTATTCGGAGATAACCTGATTCAATACCTTAACCAGCTTGTGCAGTTATACCAGAGCCACATGCATCCGGGTGAGTCGGCCCTTGGTTTTCCGGTAACGCCTGCCACCCCTGTACCGCCGTTTCCCCAGGCAACACAAGCGCTGGTTTCAACAAAAGTAAAGGCCGGATAAGAAAACAGAAAATTTGAATGACCAAAATTCAAAAGGCTGAAATACAGTTTATTCGGGATGGGAGTTAATGAATAATGGCACTCAAAGCAGGGACCCTGGAGGACACCATCTTTAGTGATGTCATGACCATGGTTGGAGAGATGGAGAAAGCATTCCGGGAGGATTGGCCGGAGGTGATGAATGACGCTGAGCTTCCTGATAAGCTTGACCCCCAGATGAAGCTGGTGTTTGTCGCGGTTGCTAAAGGCGTTGTCCGGCATCTGGCAAACAACGCGGATGCTTTCAAAATAACAGTTCAGACCAGTAACGAACATACACATGACGCAAGCATAGTAGAAATCGAGGCCGAATGACAATTTTTCGGGAGCTTCTATGAAAAAACCAATCACAAGCATTTACTATCCTTTTGCAATAGATGCCGGTCTCGGCCGCCTTGCACAGGAGTCCGACTATGCGGCCCATGTGGAGCAGTTGATCAAGCAGGTGCTCTTTACCAGCCCGGGGGAGCGGATTAACCGGCCGGATTTTGGTTGCGGATTGCGCAGAATGGTTTTTGCGCCCAACAGCGATGTCACCGCCAGCCTCACCCGGATAACGGTTTTTCAGGCATTAGAAAACTGGCTGGGCAGCGTGATTAGGGTGGATGATGTGAATGTGAAGGCGGAGGATGAGGTTCTTGAAGTGCATATTGC
>DAOWLL010000238.1 GCA_030641945.1 Gammaproteobacteria bacterium
CAGTCAGTCTCTTCATTGACGATAACAGGGTCACTGATCACATTTACACGCAAAAAGAATCAAGCGCATTGAACGCAGGCGGCATACAGCGCCTGTATACCGGCAATGTCCTGACGGGCAAACACAGGCTTCGAGTTAGTTTAAAGCAGGTCCAGGAAGACGGCATCGTTCGCACACATGAGCTCGAATACAAATTCACCAAGGACCAAAGCACTGAAAATATCGAGATCATCTTTGACAATGAAACACCGCATATCGTAGTGCAAAGCCGTGGCTGATATGTGCAGATTTACCGGATCAATTTGCTGCATGTTACTCATCTTGCCGATCGTAACGCATGCACAAAACGGACTTGACCGACTACTGAAGGGCGAGATCCTGTACGAATCACTTCAGGGTAATCATCTGGACGCATTACTCCGAATCTACGCATTCAAGCCGTCAACAGACAAGCTGAACACATCGAGTGAGCTGAGCGAGACAGATTCACAGCTCGCACTGGGCTTGAGCAGCGCAGTAGAAAACAAAATAAAAACCCGCTCCAATGACAAAAGGATTCAGCAATCAAAAAACCGTGACACCTATCAACTGGCCTGGTTCTATTACAACGAGGGAAAGCCAACGCAGGCGCTAGAGGTGCTCGACAGCATCGAGGGCAAAGCCGACGGCATTTCCCTCAGCGATATCGAGTACCTGCGCGCACTGCTCTACATACGCATTGGCAAGTTCAAAGCCGCTACCGGCCTGCTCTACGAACTTCCACTCATTAACCAGCCTCGTGGATACACTCAGTACAATCTGGCCTTAGCACATCTTCAAATCGGCAATGAAGAACGGGGACGTTCTACGCTTGCATCGCTGGGACGGATGAACACCAGCGATGCCGATCTGCTTGCACTGAAAGACATGGCCAATCTCAAACTCGGTTATCGCTATCTGCAGAAAGGCAGTCTGGAACAGGCCAAAGCAAGTTTCGACCTCGTGCGTCTCGACGGGCCATTTACCAACCAGGCACTGCTTGGCTCCGGCTGGATCTTGTTCTCGATGAGCCAGATTGAACGTGCCATCGTCGCATGGTCGTTACTGCACAAACAGGAAGCAATCAACGATACCGTGATCGAGGCGAAAATGGCATTGCCCTATGCCTACAGCAAGCTGGGTGTTCACGGTAAAGCCGCAAACCTTTACGCACACGCAGTAGAGCTGTTCGAGTCTGAAATCACCCGCCTGGATGCATCCAGTGAGGCCATTCGCAAGGGTGATCTTAGCCAGGCAATCGTCAACAACCATACAACACAGGGAGACGACTGGTTCACCAGGCTGTCACGCAGAAGTGAGCAAGCCGAATTCTATCTGCCGCTGTTATTGGCTAATGATGAATTTCGCGATCAGGCCGACAATCTATCCCAACTGGCACAGCTAAAAAACCGTATTGAACTGGGATTGACCTCTGTTGCCGCGAGTAGCGAATTTGCCAGGCTGAAACGAAAGCATTATGACACCACCTTGCCAGCCGCGGAAAAGGAGCTGTCAGCCATCTATCAGGACATGAAAAACATCATACCGTCCGTACCGCAACAAACAGATACACCGAACAAGCGTGAAAACATGATCCCGGAAGTTGCCCAGCTGCAGCAAACCTACGATTACGTTCTTGAAGCGCGTAAAGCAACCGCTGAATATAACCGGCAGCTGCCCGAATACAGTCATAAACTGGCTGAGCTTGCAACAGAGCTGAAACGTCTCGATCAAAAGCTGAGTCAAGCGATTGCGAGCACAGGCAAACAGCTGGAAGCAATTGCACTGACAACGCTTGATCGAAAACGCAACCAGCTGAAGAGCTACCATCACAATGCTCTGTTCGCTCTTGCCGAAAGCTATGACTTCGCCACGGGAAACAGGCAATGACATCATCAGCTCACACCATCAGCATGAGGGCAACGCAGAGAGGGTATACCACTGCCCTGCGTGCCGGCCTGCTGATTTCGCTTATGCTGACTGCTGCCTGCAATACAACAAGCATCAAGGCCGAGAACACCCTGAGCAGCCTGGAGCAGATGGATATCACGGTACAGGATGAAAAGATCAAGGACAGCCTGCACAAGGCCATGGAACTCAAACAACGGGCACACTAATCATGGTATTACAGCACATCACACTCATCCTTATGCTTGCTGCTGCAGTTACAGCAACAGTTGCCATCGGAGCGGATAACAGCCAGCCGGGCGAGGTCAAGCAATTGCAGGGAATCAACATCGTCGGCAACAAAGAAGCGCCAAAGTTACTGTACATCGTTCCCTGGCAAATGACCGAACACAAGCAGAACACCAGCCTGTCCAGCAATTTTACCGACAGCCGTATGCAGCCCCTGGACCGTGAATCATTCCAGCAGCAGCTGCGGCTGCACGAGCTCGGTCAATCAGGCTGGCACACGATTACGGCTGACAGGCCATGAGCACGCGTCAGTCATGCAGTATCACCCTGATGCTGACAGGCGCATGATGAACAAAATTCAGAATCTAAAGCATCGGTGCTAACTTCAGATCACCATTTAATATGACCGTGGGCATATTCAGTCCCGATTTATTGATTCAGATCATTGCCTGCATAGCCTTGCCATGAAAATATTTCTGTAAATTCATTATCTTATCCAGTCTATAAAAACCGATACTTAAGACTTCAACTGACTTAATATTTTTCAGAACGCAGCTACTATGACAACTGTCAGCAACAACGATATCAAGGACCCCTCACTCGCCGATGCCGGCCTGTCACGGATTGAATGGGCCTACCAGGAAATGCCCGTGCTTCGTGTACTTGCTGAGCGCTTTGATAAACAGCGCCCGCTTGAAGGTATTCGTATCAGCGGCTGCCTGCATATCACCACGGAGACGGCCAACCTGGCGCGCACGCTGAAAACAGCCGGCGCTGACGTGGTGTTATGCGCCAGCAATCCACTCAGTACCCAGGACGATGTGGCCGCGGCCCTGGTCAACAAATACGACATACCTGTTTTTGCGATTCGTGGTGAATCAACTGAAGTATATTACCGGCACATCAACTCAGCACTCGATCATCAGCCGGTTATCACCATGGATGATGGCGCTGACCTTGTCAGTGAAATTCATAAATCCCGCAGCGAGCTCATCAGCAACATGCTGGGCGGTACCGAGGAAACCACCACCGGCGTTATCCGCCTGCGCGCAATGGCCGACGAAGGTGCACTCAGATTCCCGGTCATCGCTGTCAACGACGCCATGACCAAGCACCTGTTCGACAACCGTTACGGCACCGGGCAAAGCACACTCGATGGCATCATTCGTGCAACCAATATCCTGCTTGCCGGAAAAACCTTCACCGTGGTTGGCTACGGCTGGTGCGGGCGCGGTATTGCGATGCGCGCCAAAGGTCATGGTGCAAAAGTCATTGTCACCGAAGTTGACCCGTTACGTTCACTCGAGGCTGCAATGGATGGCTACCGCGTCATGCCCCTGATGGAAGCGGCCGGGCAATCCGACTTTATTGTTAGCGCCACCGGTGACAAGCATGTCGTCGACAAGGTGCATATGGAAGTCATGAAAGATGGCTGCGTGCTGGCTAACTCGGGTCACTTTAATGTCGAAATCAATATCCCGGCGCTTGAGGCCATGGCAGTCAGCAAGCAGCGTCCGCGTGTTTCGGTCGATGAATATACGCTTGCAGACGGGCGCCGCATCAGCTTGCTCGCCGAAGGGCGGCTGGTGAATCTTGCCGCAGCCGAAGGCCATCCATCAGCGGTAATGGACATGAGTTTTGCCAACCAGGTCCTGACCGCCGTTTACCTGGCGAGCATGCAGCAAAAACTTGAAAACACGGTACACAGGGTTCCTGCAGAGATCGACCAGCAGGTGGCCAGCCTGAAGCTGGCCGCAATGGATATCCAGATTGATACACTGACTGACGAGCAGCAACGCTACCTCACATCCTGGCAGGAAGGCACAGAATAGAATCCGATGAAGAACCGGCAAATTCAACGCATGCTAGATGACATCGAAAGCGAGGTCATGTACACCCGCAAGATGACCGGCAAGGCCGCGTTTGATAAAAAAGTGATGGCGGCGATGGAAAACGTCCCGCGTAACGAGTTTGTACCCAACTCCTATCTCGATGCGGCATTCAATAATGGCCCGCTGCC
>DAOWLL010000317.1 GCA_030641945.1 Gammaproteobacteria bacterium
AAGCCGAAATCCCCGTCATTGCGAGCGGTAGCGCGGCAATCTATTAGCGTCTGGTGCCTATCTGCCAGAGATTGCTTCGTACCTCGCAATGACGAATTTACTAAGATAATGTGCATTTTTTGGCTTAAGTAAGTGCCATTCGGGCCAGGGACGAGGTTCTAGTGGCGAGGTAAAACAAAGACGCTAGATTATGAAATGCATCCATGTATTTCGCTTTACAGGCCAGCCTTGGCTGTTCAAATCTGCTCCTGGTAGATTAATCCCGCCTTCGCAGGAGTGATGTCTTTTTGTTATCACAATCCCTATTACGTCATCCCCGAGCAGGCGGGGATCCAGTGTCTTTGTGTATGTACCTCTGTGTTCTCTGTGGCTATGGTTTTTCATGCTTCGCATGAAAAAACAGGTACGAGGGACGAGGTTCGAGTGGCGAGGAAAATCATTTTATAACCCTTGCCACTCGTCCCTCGTAACTTGCCACTATTTTTTAGCCCCCATCGCCAGTGCACGTTCACGCGAATGTTTTTCTTCTACGGCGCGCTCACCTGCATCCCAGTTGGGCATGGTCTCGGGCCAGCCGAACATGTGCGCGGTCAATACTTCGCAGATGACATCGATATGCTCAGAGCTGGCATTGAGTGCCGGTATGTATGAATACTCGTAACCACCGGCTTTGAGAAAGATTTCGCGGTTCTCCATGTCGACCTCTTCCAGTGTTTCCAGGCAATCAGCGGAAAAGCCAGGGCAGATGATGTCAACGCTGCGAACGCCGCTGTCCGGGAGTTGTTCCAGTGTTTTGTCGCAGTAGGGCTGAAGCCAGGGCTCACGGCCAAAGCGTGATTGAAACACGACTTGCCACTCGCCTTCTTCAAGTTCCAGTTCTTCAGCAACGAGGCGTGCTGTTTTTTGACAGTGGCAATAGTAGGGATCGCCCTGGTCAAAATAGCGTTGCGGGATACCGTGAAAAGAGAACAGTAATTTTTGCCCGCGCTTGTGCTCTGACCAGTGCTGCCTGAGGCTGTTGGCCAGTGCGCTGATATATTTCGGATGATCGTGATAATGGTTGATGAAACGCAGGTCAGGCAGCCAGCGCCAGCTTTGCAGTACATTGGTCACTTCATCGAATACCGAGGCGGTGGTGGTGGCCGAGTATTGCGGGTATAGCGGCAGGATCAGCATGCGGCGTGCCCCGGCCATGCGCAAGGCCTCGAGTCCGCTTTTTATCGATGGATTGCCATAGCGCATGGCGAGGTCGACAAGTACATTGCCGCGAAACCTGTCCTGAATTTTTTTCTCGATCGCCTGGGCCTGGAGTTTTGAGATGGCTATCAGTGGTGAACCGTCGATACTCCAGACTTTTTTATAAGCACGTGCCGAGCGTCCTGGGCGTAACCGCAGAATGATACCGTGCAGTGCCAGCCACCATAGCGGCCGTGGAAATTCTACCACGCGCGGATCCCATAAAAACTCGGCCAGGTAACGGCGTACCGCTGACGGGGTGGGCGCATCGGGTGAGCCAAGGTTTACCAGCAATATACCGAGTTTTTCCTTGGAGCCGTGCTGGTAGGTGTATTCCTTGGTTTTCAATCTGGTATGGGCGCGCAAGCAACTTGAAAATAGTCTATAAGAGTGACAGATTCAACGCGTTTCTACAAGCCTGAACGTAGTGGTTAATTAGGACCGTTTGTATTCAAACAAAAATAAGAATCCTGTAACATACGCAGAATTTTCCCCCTGCATGAGCTGGAGCTGGACATGCCGATAAGGTTGGCTGTACCCAAAGAAACAATAACAAACGAGCGGCGTATTGCACTGGAACCCGGAGTGGCCAAAAAGCTGACCGATATGGGTGTCAAGGTGATGATGCAAAAAGGCGCCGCACTTTCATCCCATTTCAGCGATGAAGCTTTCGAAGGCGTTGAGCTGGTCGATGACGCTAATGCCCTGTATAAAAGTGCTGAACTGATATTCAAGGTGCAGCCGCCAACCATGGAAGAGCTGTCTCAGATAAATGACGGCGCTATTATCGTCAGTTTCATGGCGCCGCACAAAAATGCTGACATGATCAAAGCCCTGTGCGACAAGAACATCACCAGCCTGGCGATGGAACTGGTGCCGCGCATCTCGCGCGCGCAATCAATGGATGCGCTTTCTTCACAGGCTTCACTGGCTGGGTACATGGGTGTCCTCATGGGTGCACAGCTGGCATCCGTTTTCTTTCCGATGCTGACTACGGCAGCAGGCACCATACGCCCGGCCAGGGTTCTTGTGATCGGCGCCGGTGTTGCCGGGTTGCAGGCTATCGCAACGGCCAAGCGCCTCGGTGCCAGGGTCGAAGCCTTTGATGTGCGCTCTGCTACCCGCGAGCAAATCGAATCACTCGGCGGCAAGTTTATTGATACCGGTGTCAGTGCAGAAGGCGCAGGCGGTTATGCGCGTGAGCTCACCGATGATGAAAAGAAACAGCAGCAGGAAGTGCTGGCCAGGCATGTTGCACAGGCTGATGTAATTGTTTCCACGGCCGCAATTCCGGGCCGTCCGTCGCCAAAAATCATCACCGAAGCCATGGTGAAAGACATGAAGGTCGGTGCAGTGATTGTAGACCTGGCATCGGAAGGCGGCGGTAACTGCGAACTCACAAAACCCGGAGAAACGGTGGATTACCAGGGCCGCGTTACCATTCATGGGCCTTTGAATGTGGCCAGTGAATTGCCGGTACATGCCAGCGAAATGTATGCCAAGAATTTATTCAACCTGGTATCACCCTTCATCAAGGAGGGCGGTGAGCTGGAACTTGATTTCGAAGATGAAGTAATTGCCGGTTGTGTGCTCACGCACGGCGGCGTAGTCAAAGCGGAGCAGTACAAATGATTGAAGGTTTTACCGCGTTATACATATTCATGCTGTCCGCGTTCACCGGTTACGAGGTCATCAGCCGCGTTCCGGTGATTCTGCATACACCGCTGATGTCAGGTTCAAACTTCGTGCACGGCATCGTGCTGGTTGGAGCCATGATTGCACTGGGTCATGCTGAAGGCACGCTTGAGCTCGCGATTGGCTTTTTTGCGGTAGCGCTGGGTGCGGGTAACGCCGTTGGTGGTTATGTCGCGACGGTCCGTATGCTCGAGATGTTCAAGAGCAGCAAGGAGGCTAAATAATGATAGGCCTTGCTGTTGATATCACCTATTTCGTTACTGCTTTCATCTTTATCTATGGCCTGAAGCAGATGTCTTCGCCGGTGACTGCACGCGGCGGTATCGTACTTGCCGGTATCGCTATGGTGGCGGCAACGCTGATCACCTTTGGCGTTCCACAGATCCATCTTGCACTCGATATCAATATGATATTGATGCTCAGTGCTATCGCTGCTGGTTCGGCGGTGGCTTACATATCTGCCAAGCGTGTTGCCATGACCGACATGCCGCAAATGATCGCGATGTATAACGGCATGGGCGGCGGTGCGGCCGCAGCGATTGCAGCCGTTGAGCTGGTTAAATTGTCCAGCAGTGGTGAGAGCCATGGCATGGT
>DAOWLL010000356.1 GCA_030641945.1 Gammaproteobacteria bacterium
ATTGGCGTGTCATAGATCGCAGCAACAATTGACTCGTTAACATACTCACAGTCTAAGTTAACGCCACGAGTAGAAACTAATTACAGCGTCTCCATGGTTTTTGAATAGGCAATTACGAAATGAGGAGGCCAGTAACCGCCACCGATAACATACTTGCCATCACCTGATACGGCAACGTCACGTGCGTCATAAGCAACCTGTACCTGTGCTACTTTCATCTTGTCAGGATTAGCCCAGAGATCGATCTTGGTCATCATGCCATCACGACCCATGATGTACCAGAAACGACCAGGGTCTTTGGCCTTCAGGGTATTGTGGTGTTCAACCGTTTTCAGTACGTGTACCGCATAACCGGTAGGGATATGTGCAATTACTTCTTTTTTGTCACCGTCGATGATCGCGATTGAACCTTTATCACGTTCGATAGCGATGAAGAAGTTCTGCCAGTTACGGCCATGCATTGGCTTGCTGGGGTAGTCTTTAGGCTGTACAAAAACCTTGTGGCGTTCTTTCATCAAAGCCAGAGACATTTCAGGTGGAACAGGTGGTTCCATCTGGATGTATCGGGCCAGCAGGTTGATCTCTTCTTTGCTGAAGATATCATCGAAGTTGTTCATACCACCTTCGGTGCCGAGAGTGATGATTTTTTCAAGACGTTTCGTACCCAACTTGAGAGTACCCTTGGTCTTCTTGGCTTTGTTCGGTTTTGGCTCCAGGTTCTTGCCTGTGGCGCCTTTGCGCAAAACACCATGACAACCCGCGCAGCGCTGGAAGTACATGCTTTTGGCCTGTTCGAACTCAGCCTCATTGAGTGGCTTGAACTCTTTCTTTTTGGCTAAAGCCACGCCCGAGGACGCCGCCATGCCTACGCAGACAGCGAGTAAAGCCGCCCCGTATTTAATCGTATGTTTTACGCTCATTAATCTAGACTCCTACTTTGTTTACCAGATAGTTATTTTTCAGAAAGTTATCGTTGTCGGTTCAGTAAAATTTCACAGGCAGACGTTATTCCCAATTGGCATTAAGGTCTTTGATTTATATCAAATAAGCAACAGAAAGGGCTTATCTGAGTTACGGGCAGAACCAGGATTAAGCAAAGCACCTTATGCTGAAATGCGCTGAATAATAAACAGAATCACGAACGCAGTTCAACAAATCGGCAACAAACTTGATCTAGAGCATGAATCGTTGTTTATTAGCTAACTCACCAGGCGGTGTCAGCTAAGGTCTAATGGTTACACCACGTCGCCGTCGCGCCACCGATGCCGCATTACTTGTCAGTACGGCCCGTGTTGTATTGCGAAGATGATCGCTTCAGTACGGCTGTTCACGCCGAGTTTCGGGTAGATGTTTTTGAAATGGGTGCGTACTGTCAGGGTGCTGATCGATAAATGGCTGGCTATCTGGCTGGTTCTCATGCCCTCGGCTGCGAGACCGAGCACTTCCTTCTCGCGGGCGCTCAATTGGCCATAGTCATTCGAGTCATGCTTAGCCGGCCTTTCAAGAGGTGCCATAGCCATGCGTTGAATCATGCGACGCGGATTCACCTGCCGCATACTGAAGAAGACATTGACCTGAGCGTTACTCTCCCTCAGACGTGGTGAGATATAAACGGCACCGATATTGACCAGTACGGAATTACCATCAGCGCGCCTGACCACAAGGTCGAAGTCGCTGATTGTAGGCTGTCCAGTAACTGTCTTCGGGATCGGACAGTGCGGGCCGCAGAACGCCCGCCCACTCAAATCGCTACCACACAATATATCCGCACACTGTGAACCGCGCAGTTGTTTACCGGAATAACCCATGAGCCGTTCAAACGAGCGGTTGGTGAATCGAATCACGCACGCTGCATCGACGCCAAAAACGGCGTCGGTGCTTTGTTCGAACATGTCACCTAATGTGTTTATTGTTATTACCTCCACCTGACGATCAGTATCGCAAGGTGCTGTCTGCGCTTATTACAGAATCAAGCATGCCTTTCAACTGTCCCGCTATCCATGGATTATATCCAGCGCTGTTCTACCCTGAACACTTTTGATAGTAGCACCAGCGTAATGCATTTAGAATGAATCTTCCAATAAATTTGATTTATAACGCACTGTTTCTACCGACTGATCCGTGCCCGTGATTACAGGCATGGCATTGCCAACAGAGATGCCATATGTACGCAAATCGGTATAGTCACATACCTGTGACATAACACTGCATGACAATACGTCAGATACCCGTAGAGGGACCGTATCTGCCTCGCACTTTACTCCAAATGGGGTAGAAAAATACCGCACCTGCGTGATAGGCCCGGCAGGGCCGGTCTGACAGTCTATTAACTGATATCGGCACTACGCCGTTTGCGCTTATTACAAGAAATTTACCTCAGCGTTATAAAAAAAATAACTGCTGAGTGGTTATCACCAGAGCGTTCGGTACTGCTTTTCGGTTTGTAACAGACCTGATGCTAAATAAATGAATATCCGGGAGGATATGAGCATGAAACAAGACATATTCAAACGGTTCCTGCAAAGGGCCGCGTTTTTTACCATAACCGCCAGCATCCTGCTGGTGGCTGGTCCCATCAAGGTAGAGGCCGCCAAGCCACCACCCACACCGTTTTCCTGCAGCATTTCACCTGCTGACGGATCAACGGATGCAGGCGTGCCAATAACATTTACCGGTTCTACCGAGGGCGGCAAGAATCCCAAGACCTATAGCTGGGATTTTTCGGATGGTTCTGGGTCACCGGCTGCATCCTCTGATACCACTGTGGATGTGACCTACAGCAGCGCGGGCGGCCCGTTCACCGTGGTTCTGGATGTGACTGACAAAAAGGGTGTTGACACAAGTTGCAGTACCACCGTGACGGTCACTGGTGGTGGCGTCAACACCCCGCCAGTCGCCAATGATGACAGTTACACGGCGACAATAAATACGCCCCTGAATGTTCCTGCACCGGGCGTACTGGGTAACGATACCGATGCCGAAGACGATCCGCTCACCGCCGTGCTTGAAAACTGTGTGTCAAATGGCACCCTGACTCTGAGTGACGACGGCACCTTTGGCTATACGCCCATTGCCGACTTCACTGTTGATGATACCTTTACCTAC
>DAOWLL010000585.1 GCA_030641945.1 Gammaproteobacteria bacterium
ATGACACACTATGTATCGAATATTAATTCTCCTTACATTCCACATATATCATATCGCATTAACTATTATTTTTGACGGTTATAAACAGCTTTGATAATAGCACCGGTATGACCAATGCAGAAACCGCCAGACACCAGACAATGACTGCACCACTAGGCAAATCAAACAGAGCGGAAGCAATCAGACCACTGAGGTAACCCGTGATACCAATAATACCTGCCAAAGCTAAAGCAGGTTTTGTCTGATATTTTGCAGCCGCCAGTGCAGGCACGACCAAACTGGTAAACACCAGGTACACACCGATCAACTGCACGGCCGAGGTAATAGAGATCGCAAATAATATATAAAACCCGATATTGCCAATCTTGTTTTTAAAATTGAACCAGACGAAAACCACGATCATAGAGATTACGGCAGCAACCAGGATCTGTGACCAGTCCACCCATAATATCTGACCCACCAGCAGTTCTTTTATATGCTCACTACCGTGCGGGTTGTGCGCCAGCATCAATATGCTTGCTGTTGCGGCCAGCACAAAGCTGACACCGATCAATGCTTCTAAATGTTCACCCGCTTTTTTCTCTATAGAATGAAGCAGCCATGCGCCTAACAATGCGCTTGTTACTGCTGCAACTTGCGCTTCCAGCCCATGCATTTCCCAACCGAACTGGAAAGCGATAATGACACCTAAGCCAGCAATTTGCGCGATGGCCAGATCGATAAAAATAATACCTCGTTTGACGACTTCGCGGCCTAATGGAATATGCGTTATTAATACGATTATCCCTGCCAGAAAAGCCGGTGCCAGGATACTTATATCCAGACCTTCTACACTCATCATTTCACACTTACCAATTGCTGAATAACTATTTCAAACCATTGCGACAAAGTCTGCCCACCCTGGTAATCCACCGTCGCAGGCAGCGTGATCACAGGTGTGCCCGTTTGCTCTGACAACCACTGTGTTGGCCGATCATTCACATAAGACACATGCAATATCATTTTTATTTTTCGCTTACTCAACTGTTTTTTTATTTTTGCCAGATGGCTGCTACTGGGCGAAACACCCGGTACCGGCTCCAGTGTGGCGAGTACATTCATTCCAATCCATCGGTTCAGATACGTCCAGTAGTTATGATGGGTAACAATGTTTTCTCCCTGCAAAAATTTTATCTGTTTTTTCCACTCAGCCATCAATTGTGTCCATCGTTTTTCAAAAGCCATATACCGTGATAAATAATGTTTCTTTTTATCCACATCAATCTCACTTAAACGCTGACGCAATGCGTCTGCAACTAACAGGATATTTTCGGGCATGGTGTGAATATGCGGATTACCTTCAGCATGCACATCACCCATGCTGCGATCCAGTTTTTTCGGTACATCCAGTTTTTCGACATAATCTGCGGCCGCAAAATTTCCCGGCTGACCCGGTTGTATACTGGCGTTGCCTGCTTTTCGCAGCAGCAAAGGCAACCAGCCGATTTCGAGCTCGGCTCCGGAACAGACCAGCAGGTCTGCACGCCTTGCCTTAGCAATCAGACTGGGTCTCGCCTGTATGTGATGCGGATCCTGCATCGACGTAGTGGCGCTATATATTGTCAATCTGTCACCACCGATTTCTTCCGCTAACGCTGCCCATTCCGGCTCACAGGCAAAAACATTAATCGTTGCGTGCACCGGTGAGACCGCTGCCATCAGCAGTACAAATATTATTTTCATGATCTTATTTTTCATGTCCTGATGCCGTGTGCCATGATACAGAGCGTCCTAGTACTGA
>DAOWLL010000318.1 GCA_030641945.1 Gammaproteobacteria bacterium
CCATACGGCAGCCTGTTTTATATATCCAATACCGAATTGACCGTGGCTCCATCAAATGACAAAGCCTGGTTGTCAACCCTGACATTCGGTTTTCTGGGATTGAGCGCCGCCGAAACTATACAGGAAGCACTGCATGCAGTGACTGATTCCGACACCGCTAATGGCTGGGATAACCAGATATCTGCCGGTGGTGAGCCGACATTAATGTATACACTGTCAGCTCAGAATAATCATATCGACACGGTGAGCACGGCAACTCGCCATGAGCTTAAAACCTCATATGAAGCTAATGCCGGTTTCAGTACCGACGTTAATGCCAGCTTGAGCTGGCGCTGGGGCCGGATCCATACGCCCTGGTGGAGCTTCAACCCCCAGCATTCAGAATATATTCAACTTGGCGCCCCGATGGTCGCCGGCAGCAAGCAGGCAGACAAGGGTGAACTGTATATCTGGGCCGGTTCAACGCTTAAGTACCGCTTCTACGGTTCCTTGATGCAGGGACAGTTCCGCGAGAGCGTCGTGAAATTCAGCAGTGACGAAGTAGAAAAGCTGCTTGCCCAGATCTGGCTGGGCGCCACCTGGGAATTCGCCAGTAACATCAGGGGCAGTTTTTTCTATCGCGCCTCCAGCAAAGAATTCAAAGGCCCGAATGCACATTATCCAGTGTGGGCAGGCCTGATCATCAGCCGGGCCTACTGAGCCCCCGGTTACCCAAGTTCATGATCAGGCTCAATATATCCCCTGTAATACTGACATATTATTAGCTGCTTATTTTGTTACACTAACCCGCATTTCTACACCCCGACTGGCCGGAATGACTGAATACGCTCTCATACTTCTCAGCACCATCCTGGTGAACAACTTTGTGCTGGTAAAATTCCTCGGCCTGTGCCCGTTCATGGGTGTCTCGCGCAAACTCGAAACTGCGATGGGCATGGCGCTGGCAACGACCTTTGTGCTGACACTGTCATCGGTATTCAGCTACCTGGTCAATCAATACATCCTGGCGCCGTTGGGTTTAGAGTACATGCGCACCATCATGTTTATCCTGGTGATTGCTGTCGTTGTCCAGTTCACCGAGATGGTCGTGCATAAAACCAGCCCGTTGCTTTACAACGTACTCGGCATCTTCCTGCCGTTAATCACAACCAACTGTGCCGTGTTGGGTGTGGCCCTGCTGAATGTTCAGGAGCAAAACAATTTCATCCAGTCGCTGTTCTATGGTTTCGGCGCTTCGGTTGGATTCTCAATGGTACTCGTGTTGTTCTCAGCCATGCGTGAACGCATCGCCGCAGCCGATGTACCAGAAGTCTTTCAGGGTACATCCATCGCGCTTATAACTGCCGGCATCATGTCATTGGCGTTTATGGGTTTTGCGGGTTTGATCAAGGTATAGGAATACGCTCTCACTCATGATGGTTGTCATAATTACACTGGCAATTGTTGCAGCATTGTTTGGCCTGCTGCTGGGTTACTCTGCGATTCGCTTTCGTGTTGAAGGCGACCCTGTCGTTGATCAGATCGATGCCCTGTTGCCGCAGACACAATGTGGACAGTGCACCTATGCAGGCTGCCGGCCCTATGCAGAAGCGATTGCCAAGGGTGAAGCTGATATCAACCAGTGTCCTCCGGGTGGTGAGGCCGTCATCATTGCGCTGGCAGACTTGCTCGATGTTGAAGCCAAGCCACTTAGCGCCGAACACGGCGAGGAGAAGGAATCAAAAACCGTCGTTTACATCGATGAAGAAACCTGCATTGGATGCACCCTGTGCATTCAGGCCTGTCCTGTTGACGCCATACTTGGTGCAGCAAAACACATGCATACTGTTATAGAAAGCGAATGCACCGGATGTGACCTGTGCATTCCGCCCTGCCCGGTCGACTGCATTCATGTCAGGCCGATCACGCCGACATTGAAAACCTGGAAATGGCATCAACCCGAAGGCGGCTATGCCGCACCGAGGGTAAGTTGATATGAGCGCAACTGAAAAATCGAACGTTCTTAAAACTGAAGAAAGCACATGGAGCTTTCATGGCGGCATCAAACTGCCCGGATACAAGGACTTGTCCACGCAGAAACCGATCAGCCGCATGCCTTCGAGTGACCACTACGTAATTCCGCTGAATCAGCACATGGGCGCTGAAGGCAAGGTCCTGGTGGCCAGGGGTGATCACGTACTAAAAGGGCAAATGCTGGCAGGTCCTCACGGCATGATCAGTGCGGCTGTACATTCACCTGCATCAGGTAAAGTTGTGGAAATTGCACAACACCATTTCCCGCATCCTTCGGGACTCGCTGGCACATGTATCGTTATCGAAAATGATCATAAAGATGAATGGGAGAAACGCAGCCCCATTGGTGATGACTACATAAACACGTCATCACATGACCTGCGAAGAATTATCCGCGATGCAGGCATCGTAGGGCTTGGTGGCGCCACGTTCCCGGCCGCAGTAAAACAAACAGAAGTCGGCATAGAAACCCTGATACTGAATGGCGTCGAGTGCGAGCCGTATATTACCTGTGACGACATGCTGATGCGTGAACGCGCCGATGGCATCATCAAGGGCGCAAAAATTATTGCGCATATCATCAAGGCTGAAATGTGCGTAATCGCCATTGAAGACAACAAGCCTGAGGCAATTAACGCTGTCATCAGGGCAGTAACCCGGGACGGCAGCGAAAACATAAAAGTTCAATCTGTCGCGACCATTTATCCCAGCGGTGGTGAACGCCAGTTAATCAAGATAATAACCGGCAAGGAAGTACCGGTTAACGGCCTGCCCTCTGACATTCATGTACTCTGTCATAACGTGGCAACAAGTTACGCGATATACAAAGCCGTATTCGAAGATGAGCCCCTGATCTCACGCATTGTCACCATCTCCGGCCGCGGTGTGAACTCGCCACAGAACCTGGAGGTGGATATTGGAACCTCCATTCACGATTGCATTGAATTTTGCGGTGGATACAAAAATGATGCCAGGGCATTGATCATGGGCGGCCCAATGATGGGCCTCACCCTGAGCACCGACGAACTACCCGTGATCAAAGCCACCAACTGCCTGCTGGTAACAGCCGGCATCGACATTACACTGCCAGCCAGTGAAATACATATGCCATGCATACGCTGCGGCAAGTGCGTCGAAGTTTGCCCGGCCAGTCTGCTGCCGCAGCAGCTGTACTGGTTCGCCGGCAACAAGGATTATGATCGTGCAGTTGAATACAACCTGTTTGACTGTATTGAATGCGGTTGTTGTGCCTATGTATGCCCAAGTCAGATACCATTGGTGCAGTATTACCGTTATGCCAAATCTGATATCTGGGAACAGGAGCGCGAACGTAAAAAATCAGATATTGCACGACAGCGTCATGAAGACAGGCTCGATCGGCTGGAAAAACAAAAACAGGAGCGCGATGCACGCCTGAAGAAAAAACGCGATGCGCTGAAGAAAAACAAGATCGGACGCGACAAGGAGATGGACAAAAAGAAGGCGCTGATTGCAGAAGCATTGGCTCG
>DAOWLL010000623.1 GCA_030641945.1 Gammaproteobacteria bacterium
GTGACACAATTCAGCGATCACTAAAGCTACATCTATCATGGGGCGCAAGCTTAGGCTAATTGCCTGTAGATGCCAATAAGGCACACACAGAATAAGTCGTATCTATGTTAATGTCTGAAGCATGAATATCAAAGATGAGGCCTGATAATTATGTCGCGATACAAGTATGAAATGCTGCTTGCAGCCCAGCTTTTACTCGCTGTCATCTCGCCTTTATTTTCATCGACAGCTAACTCACGCACTATCATTGACATTGCAATTTCAGTTGTGTTTGTCACGGCAATCTATGTCATATCAAACTCCAGGAAACACTTCATCATCGGCCTGGTGTTAATGGTTCCAGCATTTATACTGATATGGGGCGTCAAGCTTTATTATATACAGACACTGGAATATATATCGCTGATTGGCTCCGCATTGTTCTTTTGCTATGTAACCTGGCTCATACTGGTTGACATCTTTAGAGCAAAACTGGTGACACTTGACGTTATTGCCGGCGGCATATCCGTGTATTTGTTTTTAGGAAACATCTACGGACTGATTTATGCACTCATTGGAAAACTCGACCCCGATGCATTTTCCATCCCCGAGCTGACCGCCAGCTATCTTGGCGACAATATAGGTGATGTGAGCAGTGCAATGTATTTCAGCTTCGTCACCCTGACCACCCTCGGATACGGTGATATCACACCAATTAGTTCTTTTGCACGCACATTGGCTTACCTTGAGGCTGCCATGGGACAGTTTTATCTGACCGTATTGATAGCCGGCCTGGTCGGTGTACACATTGCATCTTCCCACAAAGGAGGAAGTTCATGAAAAAGATTTACCTGTTTACCACTGTTATTATCATTTCAGCTTCAGCGACATACTCGATAACTCAGGTCAGCGCCATATTCTTGTTCACTGCCAGGTGAACAGGCGTGCCTCCTTGTTCACTTTTCTCTACAGGGCCGCACATGAAAATGCCGCCGCGGACCAGGCGTATGAAAATGTGACGTCAATATGGTCACCTGAGCCGCACTGGCTTGAATTTGCCAACAATGTTATGTCGCGCCATCAAATCGAGTTCGACCCTTTGTAATGCAAGGTATTAAAAGGCTTATACCTGAAACTATAAGGAATACGTTCTACCTGCGCTATTTCGGTTTAACGAAAATACCTCTGCTGTTTTATGTGAAGCCAAGCGTTGTTGAAAAATCTGAGAAGCGCGTGGTTATCAAGATACCCTTAAGCCGCAGATCAAAAAACCATCATGGCTCCATGTACTTCGCAGCGCTTGCCATGGGTGCCGATGTTTCTGTGGGTTTGCTGGCGGTTGAATTAATCAACAGGCAAGAGAAAAAGATTTCATTTATTTTCAATGACTTCAATGCAGAGTTTTACAGGCGGGCAACGGCTGACGTATTTTTCAGCTGCGACCAGGGCAGCGAAATCGCGCAGCTGGTGAAAAAAGCAAGGTCGAGCAAAGAACGTGTCGAGATGACTCTGATCGCCGTCGCTACGGTACCAGCCGAGAATGACGAGCCTGTTGCACGTTTTCGGCTCACACTCTCGCTAAAACAGGCCGACTGATGAAATCTGGCAAATTGATGAAAATATCAGCGA
>DAOWLL010000004.1 GCA_030641945.1 Gammaproteobacteria bacterium
AAGGACCCGGACAAGACCGTTGGCGCCTTGCTCAAGGATGAAGGCGCAAACGTGACGGGTTTTGTACGCTATGAAGTCGGTGAAGGTATTGAGAAGAAACAGGAAAACTTCGCTGACGAAGTAATGGCACAAGTTAACGCTAGTTAAGCTTAAGATGATTTGCTACTGAACAAAAAACCGGGATCTCCTTTCCCGGTTTTTTGCGGCTGGAATAATAATAATGACTACAAACAATCCACCTTACAAACGAGTTTTGCTCAAACTTAGCGGCGAAGCACTGATGGGCAGCCTGGATTTCGGCATTCAGCCGGCTATGATGTCGCGGGTTGCAGGGGAAATAGCTGAAGTAGCTGATATGGGCATAGAGGTTGCCCTGGTGATCGGCGGCGGCAACATTTTCAGAGGCCAGGGCCTGGCAGAGTCAGGAATTGACCGTGTCACTGGCGATCATATGGGCATGCTGGCAACTGTGATGAATTCGCTGGCGATGCAGGATGCACTTGAAAAAATCGGCAAGCAATGCCGTGTAATGTCTGCTATACGTATTAATCGTGTTTGTGAAGAATATGTGCGTCGACGTGCGATGCGCCATCTTGAAAAGGGCAGAATCGTCATTTTCGCTGCAGGTACAGGTAACCCGTTTTTTACCACTGACACCGCCGGTTGCCTGCGGGCTATTGAAATAGAAGCGGATGTCCTGATCAAGGCAACCAAGGTTGATGGCGTGTTCGATTCAGACCCGGCAAAGAACCCGGATGCAAAACGCTACCAAACCTTGACTTACTCTGAAGCCATTGAAAAAAACCTTGGCGTTATGGATATGACTGCGATTGTTATGTGCCGTGACAATAATTTACCGTTGCGCGTATTTAATCTTAATCAAGAAGGCGCCTTACCCGCAACAATGAATGACCACAGTATTGGCACGACTGTTGTACTGGAGGAAACAGCATGATTGACGAAATTATTAAAGATGCAGAAGTCCGTATGGGCAAGAGCATTGACTCTTTGCATACTGACTTAACTAAAATAAGAACAGGTCGAGCGCACCCCAGCCTGCTGGACCATGTCCAGGTTGATTATTATGGTACAGGCACACCGATAAAGCAGGTCGCAAATGTGACGGTTGAAGATTCCAGAACACTGGTTGTTACTCCCTGGGAAAAGGACATGGTTGCGAAAGTCGAAAAGGCAATAATGGGGTCCAGTCTTGGACTGAACCCGGCAACTTCAGGTACTGTTATCCGTATTCCGATGCCACCTTTAACGGAAGAACGGCGCAAAGACCTGGTCAAGGTTGTCAGACACGAAGCCGAACAGGCACGAGTAGCTATCAGGAATATCCGCCGGGATGCTAATAGTGATTTCAAGGATTTATTGAAAGAAAAAGAAATCTCTGAGGACGAGGAGCGCAAAGCGGAAGAAAACATCCAGAAGCTGACTGATGCCTATGTTGGCAAGATTGACAAGGTGCTGGCTGATAAGGAAGCTGAGTTGATGGAAGTGTAGGCCTTCAGACTATCGTGATCCGGTAGTTATACCTGTATCAGGGATTTAGTTTCATACCGGCTTCTTCAGTAAATGACTACAGAACAAAAAGATATTCAAAAAATTCTGCCCCAGCATGTTGCTGTGGTGATGGATGGTAATGGCCGTTGGGCCAAAAAGCGCTTTCTTCCAAGAACAGCCGGGCACAAAGCCGGCGTCAAGTCGACACGGCGCCTCGTCGAGTTATGTTCAATAAAAGGAATAGGTGCGTTAACGCTTTTCGCCTTCAGCAGCGAGAACTGGAGTCGACCCGATCAGGAAGTCAGCAGCCTGATGTCCCTGTTTCTATCCACGCTTAACTCAGAGTTAAACAAGCTGCACGAGCAGGGTGTACGTATACGCTTTATTGGAGATCGCACCCGGTTTTCTGAAAAGCTTCAGGCAAGTATCACGGCTGCAGAAAAGAAAACGGAAGCGAACTCGAAACTCAAACTTAATATCGCTGCAAATTATGGCGGACGCTGGGATATTGTCAATGCTGCCCGCATCTTGTCACGAAAGCTTGTTAATGGCGATATTACTGAAAACCAGATAACCGAACAGGCATTGACGCGACAATTGTGTCTGGTCGATCTGCCAGAGCCTGATTTGTTTATACGTACAGGCGGTGAACAGAGGATCAGTAATTTCCTGTTGTGGCAAATTGCCTATACAGAACTCTTCTTCACCGATACGCTTTGGCCTGAATTTAATGATGCCGCATTCGATGAAGCACTGGACTGGTATGCCACGCGGCAACGCCGTTTTGGTAAGACAGGTGACCAGGTGAAAGGCACACCGGGAAGACAGACGGGGTAAAGCCGACTATGTTGCTGCAACGTGTACTTACTGCTATTCCGCTCGCCATCGGCGTTATCTGGATCATCCTGTTCCAGCCGGGCCATGTTTTTTTCTGGCTGACGATGGTTATCACTGCAGTGGCGGCCTACGAGTGGGCAAAACTGGCCGGATTGAAGCCAGCGGGCCAGATCGTCTATCTGTTGCTGATGTGCGCAATTGCCTGGGTGGTCATCAATCATGCAGGCCAGTACATGCAGTTTTACATTTATGCTGGCGTAATCTGGTGGCTTGCCATCTGTGTGTATCTAACCAGGGCGCAGCCAAAGAACGTCAGCAGCAAGCTATCACCACTTAAACTGCTTGCCGGCATACTGGTCATACCTGCTGCTGTGTTAGCCATGAATGCTATACATGCACAGCCAAATGGCCCCGAATGGCTGCTTTATGGCCTGATGCTGGTATGGGTGGCTGATATTGGCGCCTATTTCAGTGGCAAGCGATTTGGCCGGCACAAACTTGCGCCCGCTATCAGTCCCGGCAAAACACGTGAGGGTTTATACGGCGCTGTTGCTGCCGTGTGCGTGTATACGGCCATTGCGGCGTATTACTTCGGCCTCGATATGACGAACACGGCTTACCTGCTGTTGCTGGCTGTGGTGCTCACACTGGTCTCGGTTGCCGGTGACCTGTACGAGAGTGTGTTGAAGCGTGAGCATGGCGTCAAGGACAGTGGTGCGATACTGCCTGGCCATGGCGGTATTCTCGACAGAATTGACAGCGTGCTGGCTGCCATGCCTGTATTCATGGCCGGGCTTGGATTGTTGCTGCAGCCGGTATTTAACCCATGAATGCGAGCAGAGCTTTAACTATTCTGGGCTCGACGGGAAGTATCGGGCAAAACACGCTGGATGTGGTTTCACGTCATCAGGACAAATACAGAATTGTCGCTTTAACAGCAAATACAGATGTTGATGCGATCGAGCAGCAATGCCTGCAATGGCAACCGGAATATGCCGTGATGAGTGACCAGGGCTGTGCACAACAACTTTCCGATCGATTGAAAGCCAGGGCAATGGATACGCAGGTACTTGCAGGTGTAGAGGGTCTGAAAAAAGTCTCCAGTCTGGACCAGGTCGATACCGTGGTTGCCGGTATCGTTGGCGCCGCCGGTTTGCTGCCTACATTATCTGCAGCCGAGTCGGGAAAACGTGTGCTGCTTGCGAATAAGGAAGCGCTGGTTATGTCAGGGCGCTTATTCATGGATACTGTACGAAATAGCGGAGCGATACTGCTGCCGGTAGACAGTGAGCATAATGCTATTTTCCAGTGTATGCCGCAACAGCCTCCACAGGCGCCAGAGCATTCAGGTATCAACAGGATCTTGCTGACAGCCAGCGGTGGACCCTTTAGAACAACACCGCTCGAACAATTTCAGAGCATAACGCCAGAACAGGCGGTCAGCCACCCAAACTGGGTAATGGGGCAAAAAATCTCGGTTGATTCGGCCACGATGATGAATAAGGGCCTGGAAGTGATCGAAGCGCATTGGCTGTTCAATGTGCCGCACGATCTCATCGAAGTCGTGATTCATCCTCAAAGTATTATTCATTCGATGGTTTCATATGCAGACGGCTCGATACTGGCTCAGCTGGGTAATCCTGATATGCGTACCCCGATTGCACATTGCCTGGCCTGGCCAGAACGAATAGATTCCGGAGTTGAACCTCTTGATATTTTTGATGTCGCAAAATTAGAGTTTGAAAAACCCGATTTGCAACGATTTCCATGCCTTAAATTATGTTACCAGGCAATACAGGCTGGAAGCGCGGCATGTATTGCGTTGAATGCTGCCAATGAAATTGCTGTTGAGGCGTTTCTGCAGAAAAACATCGCATTTACAGCAATTGCGGCATTAATAGAAAGCGTTTTAAGCGAAATAACAATAACAGATGCGAACACACTCGATGAAATCCTGGCTGCAGACCAGTCAGCCCGGGAAATCGCACGATCACATATAAACAATCTACAGACTGTTTGAGCCATGAGCATATTACATAATATCTTCTTTTTTATCGTTGCCATTGGCGTTCTTGTCACTTTTCATGAGTTCGGTCATTTCTGGGTAGCGCGCAAGCTGGGTGTAAAAGTATTACGGTTTTCTGTCGGATTCGGCAAGCCGCTGTTTACATGGAGGCGTAAAAATGACAGTGACAATGTCGAGTATGTAATTGCAGCGATACCGCTGGGTGGCTATGTCAAAATGCTTGATGAGCGTGAAGGCAATGTCCCCGATGAAGAATTAAACCGCGCTTTCAACAGGCAGCCGGTTTTGAAACGCTCCCTGATTGTATTCGCTGGACCCGCGTTTAATTTTATTCTTGCTGTTTTTCTGTATTGGCTGGTATTCGTCATCGGCACAACTGCGCAACGTCCGCTGCTTGGTGAACCGGTGGCAGAATCGTTTGTCGCACAGGCGGGCTTTTCGGTTAAGGATGAAATTCTGCAGGTAGGTGAATCCGAGGTCGCTTCATGGAATACTTTTCGCATTGCCCTGATTGACCAGGGCCTCGATGGCGGCCAGATGGACATCAAGGTGCGTGATATCGATGGTTATGAAGTTGTTCGGTCGCTTCAACTGGGCGATACCAGGGTGCTGGAAGATCAGACAGACATCGTTACCAAGCTCGGTTTCGAGATGTGGCAGCCCAGCTTGCCGGCAGAAATTGGTGGTGTGATGGAGGACGGCGCAGCCAGTCAGGCGGGGCTGGCCAGGGGAGACATAATACTTTCGATAAATGCGACTGCTGTGAATAAGTGGAGTGAAATTGTCGAGCTGGTCCGTGAAAGCCCGAACCAGTTGTTGAAATTTACTCTCGACAGGGGCGGTAAACAAATTGAGATCGATGTGATTCCCGGCAGCAGAAAGCTCAATAACGAGCAGGTCGGTTATATCGGTGCATATCAGAACATACCTGACGAAGTCAGAGATGAGATGATCGTTGAACTCAAGTATGGAGTTATCGAGTCAATCCCAAAAGCGGCGATTAAAACCTGGGACATGTCGCTGTTGACACTGCGGGTGCTATGGAAGATGGTGACGGGGGAAGCATCACTCAATAATATCTCCGGCCCGATAACAATAGCCCAGTACGCCGGTGTTACAGCCACCATTGGATTTACCACCTTTATCGGTTTTCTTGCCATCATCTCGGTCAGCCTGGGTGTGCTGAATCTGCTGCCGATACCGATGCTCGATGGCGGCCACCTGTTTTACTATCTGATCGAGGTCATTAAAGGCGGGCCAGTATCAGAAACCTTCGAAGCCAGGGGGCAGCAAATTGGCGTAATGATACTCGCGCTTCTTATGATGATTGCCCTGTTCAATGATTTTCAGCGGTTATTGCAATGAGGTGATAATGCAAAATTGCTGTAATTCGCTACGTATACTTTCCCTGATAATTTTACTGAGTGTTGCTTCAATTGTTGAGGCAGCGCAGAGTTTTATCGTCAGCGATATCCGGCTTGAAGGCCTGGAAAAAATTCCTGAAGGTACACTGCTGAATTATTTGCCCGTTATCCAGGGCGATCCTCTTGATAGCAAGCAGGTGATTTTTGCGATCAAGGAACTGTACAAAACCGGATTCTTTGCAGACGTGCAACTATTCAGGGATGGAGATGCGCTGGTTGTACGTGTAAAAGAGCGCCCTTCGATCACTGATATAACCTTCGATGGAAACTCGGATATTGACGATGAAACCCTGGAAGAGGCGATGAAAGGCGTTGGTCTCGCAAAGGGACGAATTTTTAATCGTACCCTGCTAGAGAAGCTCACCCAGGAGCTGGAAGGCGTCTATTTCAGCCAGGGTAAATACAATGTGAAAATCGATGCCGAAGTCGAGGAACTTGACATGAACCGGGTAAATATCGATATCACCATCTCGGAAGGCATCAAATCTCGTATCAAGCAAATCAACATCATTGGCAACAAGGTGTTCGATGATGAAAAATTACTTGATGAAATTCAGCTGGGAATACCTTCAGCATTGGCATTCTTTTCAAGTACTGATGAGTATTCAAAACCGAAATTACAGGCCGATCTGGAAACAATACGTTCCTACTATCTGGATCGTGGATATATCAAATTCAATGTTGACTCTACCCAGGTATCGATCACGCCTGACAAGAAAGATATCTATGTGACAATCAATGTCAGCGAAGGCGAAAAATATACGGTCGGTGATGTTCTGTTGACCGGTGATATGGTTATTAACAAGAAAGTACTGGATCTGCTTATCTCGACTAAATCCGGAGATACATTTTCCAGGAAACTGATGACTCAATCCCAAAAGTCGATTGAAGACCGTGTAGGTATGACAGGTTATGCATTCGCTAAAGTATCAGTGCTGCCCGAGATCAATGACGAAGACCGTACTATCAGCCTTACATATAACCTGGATCCTGGCAGGAAAGTATATGTTCGCCGTATCACATTTTTCGGCAATTTCAAAACCAGGGATGAAGTTCTAAGACGTGAAATGAGACTCATGGAAGGGTCTGTATTGGCAAGCAATAAGCTTGAGCGCTCCAAGATTCGAATACAACGTTTGTCCTATGTTGAAGAAATCGAGCTGGAAACAAGGCCTGTTCCGGGTACTGATAACCAGATTGATATTGATGTAACTGTTACAGAGCGATTGTCTGGCAGCTTTAATATTGGTGCTGGTTTTTCACAGGCGCAGGGTCTTTTGTTTAATGTCGGTCTTACCCAGGAAAACCTGATGGGCACAGGGCAGTCATTATCACTTAATGTAAACACGGACAGGGCAAATACTGTTTACAGTATTTCACATACGGATCCATATGCCACAGTCGATGGCATCAGCAGAACGATTAGCGCATCGTATAGAAAACGTGATGCTGCACAGGAAGAAATCGCGAATTACCTGTCCAATTCATATGGCGTTAACCTTTCCTATGGCATACCTATGACTGAAGTAAATACTTTACGACTGGGTATTGGTTACAATGCAATTGATTTGAGGGTAGGCTCATCGCCATCACTCGATGTGATCGAATTTATAGCAAAAAACGGCAATGAGTTTGATAACTTTTCATTTACCGCAAGCTTTTCACATGACACACGAAACCGTACTGTTTTTGCCACCAGGGGCAGTGCACAGACGGTAGCTTCAAATATCACTGTTCCAGGTAGTGACCTTGAGTATTACAAGCTCAGTTATGACACCAAGTTTTACTTCTCGATGACACAAAGTCTTACTTTGCTGCTGCACTCTGATCTCGCCTATGGTGACGGCTACGGTGAAACTGACGAGCTGCCGTTCTTTGAACGTTATTTTGCAGGTGGATTGAGAACAGTCAGGGCATACAATACCAACTCTCTGGGTCCACGTGATCTGCTCTCAAATGACCCTATAGGTGGTAATTTGCGCGTTGTAGGTGGTGCCGATGTGATATTTCCTATACCATTCATGGAAAAGCCGCCGAGCTCAGTACGTCTAAGCGCATTTTTCGATATTGGTAACGTATTTCTTGACAAGGCGCCCACATTTAATTCGACAGAAAATGGTTTTGATGCAGGTCAGCTCCGAACGTCAGCTGGCCTGTCTTTTGTCTGGCTAGCGCCAATCGGACCACTCAGGTTCAGCTATGGTACAGCGCTTAATGATGTGCCGGGCGACGACTTGCGTCCCTTCCAGTTTAGTATTGGTTCATTCTTTTAAGAGGAGTATTTATGAAAACTTTAGTTACATCATTAATGATCTTGATGTTTGCTTCAGCAAACGCAATGGCGGCTGGCGCCCCTAAAATAGGTTATGTCAGTGTCGAAAAAATCCTGACAGAAGCACCGCAGGTGCAGGCAGTCAATGACTCCATGTTAGAGCGATTCGGCGGGCGTAAAACCGAACTACAGGAAGCGGAAAAAGCAATCAATGAAATGCAGGAAAATTACAAGCGTAACGAACTGGTGATGACCGAAGACAAGCTCAACGAGCTTAAAAACGGCATCATTGCCAAGATACAGGAATTCAAACAAAAAGAGGCTGTATTGCAGCAGGAAGTGGCAACCGTTAGAAATCAGGAACTCGCCGTGTTGCAGCAATCTGTAAGAAGCATAATCCAGGATATTGCAAAAGCTGATAAATATGACCTGATATTGACCAGCGAAGGCGTAGCTTATGCGAATGAAGATCTGGATATCTCAAACAAGGTGCTGGAGCGTATGAAGAAGGCCTACAAGAAATAATCAATCACGTTAATGAGATACACGCTTTCCGAACTGGCTGAAACAACCGGAGCCTGCCTGCATGGCTCCGGTGATACTGTTATCGAAAAAGTTGCAGATATCACCAGCGGAGAACAAGGCAGTATCGTCTTTGTTTTAAATAAAAAATATACAAAACACCTGAAAACAACTGATGCATCTGCAGTAATCATCACTGAAGAAATGCTGCAGGCTTGTGACAAGCCTGCACTTGTTGCTGACAATCCGCGTGTCGTATTTTCAAAAATAGCACTGCTGCTGAATCCGCTGCCGACGGTGGAACCATGGATTTCACCGCACGCAGTTATCGCTGAAGATGCAGATGTTGATCCATCTGCAAGGATCGAAGCCTGTGTTGTTATACAAAGTGGTGCTTCAATTGGACCCGGCGCCTGGTTATCGCCAGGATGTGTGATTGAGAAAAATGCAGCAATAGGCGCAAATACCCGGCTATTTGCCAATGTTACGATAGGCGATAATTGTACGCTTGGCGATAATAATATTTTACACTCCGGTGTGGTTATCGGAGCTGATGGCTTCGGTTTTGTCTGGGACCAGGACTCATATGTGAAAGTGCCGCAACTGGGCACTGTAAGAATCGGCAACGATGTTGAGATCGGCGCCAATACATCCATCGATCGTGGCGCGATAGGCGATACGATCGTGGAAGACGGGGTGAAAATAGATAACCAGATTCAGCTTGGTCACAATGATCATGTTGGCGAGCACACAACAATCTCTGGTCAAAGCGGCCTTGCTGGTTCGGTAAAAATCGGCAAAAGATGCATTCTTGGTGGTGGTGTGGCTGTCAGTGATAACATTGAAATTACTGATAATGTCATCCTGGCGGGCAGGTCGAATGTGGCTAACTCGATCAAGGAACCCGGTATGTATGCATCCGTGATACCTGTGGTTGAAGCAGGCAAATGGCGAAGAATACTGGCCCGTATCAAACAGCTGGATGAGCTGGCAAAACGTATAAAAGCCCTGGAATTAAAAGATAAATAAAAATCATGCTGGAGATGCACTGTGAGTGAGATGTTGTCTGAAGAAGTCAAACAATTTTTACCCCATCGTTATCCTTTTCTAATGGTGGATCGGGTGCTTGAATGCACGCCTGGAGAATCACTTACTGCAATTAAAAACGTAACCGTGAATGAGCCTTTCTTTCAGGGGCATTTTCCACAGAAAGCGATAATGCCGGGTGTGCTCATTATTGAAGCATTGGCACAGGCGACCGGCTTGCTGGGTTTCCGCACAATGAGCGAAACACCAAGAGATGATCTGCTGTACATGCTCGTGGGCGTTGATAACGTACGTTTCAAGCGTCAGGTTATACCCGGCGATCAGTTGGTGCTTAAAGTAGAGCTGGTAAAAAGAACGAGAATTATCTGGAAGTTTACTTGTGAAGCAACTGTAGATGGTGAACTGGTGACTTCGGCCAATATGCTATGTGCAGCAACTGAAAAGGAATAAATCAGTGATACACGAAACAGCAATCATCGACGAATCAGCTGTGATTGCAAGCGATGTGCAAATAGGGCCTTACACTGTCATTGGCGCCGATGTGGAAATCGGTGCCGGCACTGTAATCGGCCCGCATGTTGTTATCAAAGGATCGACGCAAATAGGAAAAGACAATCGTATTTTTCAGTTCGCATCGATCGGCGAGGATCCACAGGACCTCAAGTTTCATGGCGAACAATCGAGACTCATCATAGGTGACAGGAATACGATCCGTGAGTGTGTCACCATGCATCGTGGCACCGAGGAAGACAGCAGTCTAACGCAAATTGGTAATGACAACCTGTTCATGGCTTATGTACATATCGCCCATGACTGTGTCATCGGTAATAACATTATTTTCGCCAATAACGCGACCCTGGCCGGACATGTGATCGTTGGGGATTATGCAATTCTCGGTGGTTTCACTGCAGTGCACCAGTTTACACGCCTGGGTCCATACTGTTTTACCGGTTTTGCAACGGCGCTGGACCGGGACGTTCTGCCATATTTTACTGTTGCAGGTAACAGGGCGAGAGCCCGGGGCATCAACAAAGAAGGCCTGGTGCGCAAAGGTTTCAAATCAGAAACCATTCGCGCCCTGCAGGACACCTACAAAATCCTGGTCAAATCCAAAGGAACGTTAAAGGAAAAACTCGAACGTGTGAATGAACTCGCGGCAGTGCATCCTGAAGTCAGGCAGGTAACCGATTTCCTCGATAAAAGCGAACGCGGCTGGACGAGGTAAGGGACCAGGGACTAAGTACCTAGGGTGAGGAAAATCAGAAGGCTTGTCATTTAATGGTGGATTACGTGTGGTAGCTCAGACTTCATCTGATAGATTGTCATACTGATTTCGATATACCCTGACAGTTGGTAATTGGCTCAAACTACCTGTAAGCGGACATACATAGTTTTGGCCCAACTTCAGAAACCGCCCCATTCCTGTAGTTGAATTTGCCTATGGCGCAGCTTATACATATCGACTGGGAAAGCAGCATGCGCATAGAGACAGGAATGCCTCCTGGCTCCATCGGCATCGTGCTGCAGTCTACGGGTGAAGATAGAGTACACAAATTAAAGAATAATTATGTCGCTTGATTTTGGTCCAACCCAGACACTGGGGTTTGCCGTGCTGATACTCTACATCGGCATGTTTCTCATATCACGTCTGCGTTTTCTCAGCGACAATAATATCCCTGTTCCTGTTGTCGGCGGTTTCCTGTTCGCACTTATCGCCAGTCTGTTACTGGGACAGTTTGGTGTACGCTTTGGTTTTGATATGACAATGAAAGAGCCGATGATGCTGGCTTTCTTTTCATGTGTCGGTCTCGGTGCTGATATGCGCATGTTATCTACCGGCGGTAAACAATTGCTGCTGTTTATCGTGGCCTGCCTGCTCTACCTGATCATACAGGACGGCATCGGCCTGATGACCGCGGTAAGTTTAGACATGCATCCGCTGGTGGGCCTGTTGAGCGGTTCGATAACACTCTCTGGCGGTCACGCAACGGGGGCGGCATACGCCCATCAATTTCATGGCAGTAGCAATATTGCCGGTGCTATGGAACTGGCGATGGCGGTCGCCACCTTTGGCCTGATCCTGGGCGGCATTATCGGCGGACCGGTGGCTGGCCGATTGATCAAAAAACATAATATACCTTTACCCCATAAAGCAGATAACGAACATGGTGACGTACTGCAGCATGATGATAGTGAATATGCGCCTGTTGATGAAGACAGCTTCCTGCTTTCATTTTTTTATATATTACTCTGTATCATCTTCGGAAAAATAATTTCTGCCTGGTTTGCAGAAAATGTCATGACACTGCCGGATATCTTCTGGTGTATGTTTGTTGGTGTTATCATCCGCAATACAACCATCCATGACAAACTTCCCAGTGGGCATCAGCCCAGTGTCGACTTAATCGGCAATATATCGTTGTCGCTGTTTCTGGTTATGGCACTAATGTCACTGAACCTGTGGGGCATGATAAGCATCGCCGGTCCGCTGCTTGTTTTACTGGGTACCCAGCTTGTTGGTATGGTGATATTTTCCAGTTATATCACCTGGCGCATCATGGGCCGGGACTATAATGCGGCCATAATTGCGGGTGGTCATTGTGGATTTGGTTTAGGTGCAACACCGACCGCGGTGGCCAACATGAGTGCGCTGACCAAACGTTTTGGACCTGCACCACAGGCATTTATCGTCGTGCCGTTGATGGGCGCATTCTTTATTGATCTGCTGAATGCAATCGTCATTCAGGTCTATTTAGCACTACCGATATTTGGCCTGGGTAACTGAAATGCGTTATTTACAATACATTATGGTGATTGTACTGCTTGTCATATTGAGTGCCTGCAGCCGTGGCCCCGATGATGAAACGTTAAAATCAGAAATTCAACAAAGGCTGGATCAACAGTTTGCTGATAAATTATTCAAGAGTGTAAAACTGACACGTAAAGGTTCGGCGCCACGACTTGATGGCGTTGATGGTATCTATGTTTATTACAATATCGAACTCGAGTTTTTACGTGAATACAACCTGGTCTCCTGGCGCGGGCTTAATGTCGGAACCCTGGCCGCGGTCCTTGGTGCGACGACGACCGGTATCGAAGGTTTTAACAGTGGCGGTAATAAAAAAGGTGATCGCCTGTTTATCCGTGGCAGACTTGGATACCAGTTAACTGAAGATCAATGGATGGCAAACACTTTTACACCTATACAGACAGAAGAAGCAGCTGTTGTAGAAACGCTGGATACACCATCACCTGGTGCCATTATCGAAAACATAAAGAAACTTCTTGATCACGATATTGCTGCGACCCGATCAAAAAAAGACAGGGTGACGCTTAACGAACTGCGTCGTTCGATGGCCCGTATCGATCTGGGCCATGCAACGCTAGATCAGTATTATACTTTAGGTACAGGTTGGCCGACCGGATCATATTACAAGTTTGGCAAGGCATTTACTGAGTATGCCAATAAACATGGCTTAAAAATCTTTAATTATGCTTCCGAGGGTAGCCTTGAAAATGGCTACCGTGTTAACACCGGTCGTATCGATTTTGCCATTTTGCAGAGTGACGTTGCCGAGGTGCTGTACAAGGGCTGGATCGAAGAAGGTCAGTTGCCCTCATCCGATTTGCGTGCGATAGCGAGTCTGTGGCCGGAAGCGGTCCATGTAATTACCCTGGAAAAAAATGGCATAAAAGATTTGTCTGATATCGAAGGCAGGCAGGTTGCGATCGGCAGCATACGATCAGGAACTCGTTTTACTGCCGCTCGTATCTGGCTGGCTGCTGGTTTTGAACGGCTGGACCAAAAAAACGTCAAGGTGCTCGGCCGTGGAAACGCCATCAAGGCATTGGAGGGTGGTGAAGTCGATGCGATTGTGATCGTGGGAGCAATCCCTGATCCAGCGATACAGGGTCTGGTGCAAAGACGTGATGATATTCGTTTTGTGCCGCTGTATCAGTCAACGATAAGCAAGCTGGTCGAGCAAAACTTTGCCTATTATGGCTTACCGATCCCGGCAAAAACATATCCCGGTCAGAGCGAGTCAGTACTGACACTAGGCATGACGGCACTGTTAACGACCAGTGTGCACACCTCAGATGAAGTGGTTATGCAGTATATGGAATTGATGCAACAGGGGACGGAAGAGATCGCTCAACAATTTTACCAGGCTGGTTTTATCACTTACAAAACAGCCCGGCTTGGCATCTCGATGCCATTGCATCCGGCCGCGAAGAAATACTATGAGCAGATACAGCAACAGCAACAGCAACAGCGGGAACAGGTGCCTGGTGTAGAAAAAGAGTTGGCGGGTGAGGGTGAATCTGAGTGACTGCAATTGAAGGCTAGCCCGTATTAGATCAAACTTGACCAGACAGTGGATGCCTGAAATCAGATAACTGTTGTTGAGCCTTAGCCGACCTTAAAAAGCTAAAGGATTGTCCGCAAATAACGCAAATTAAAACCGCAATAAAGCATTATTATTTTGCTTTTTTCGCGGACTAACCGTTTTTAATTATTTGACTATTTTTTGAACGTCGCCGCTGAAGGCAGGCATTCAGCGAGGTATAATGTTCGACATCTAAAGCAACAGCTTCTTCATTTTCATAACTATTCACACTTCTTTGGTAACTTGTATTCTTCACGAATGCTCATGAGCTTGTCCTGAAGCTGCAGCAAACTTGTTCTTGCTTCTGTCTCACTGTTAGTGTCCCAGTCTTTTTTCACTACGCCAGGCATCAATTCTTTTGTTTTGCTGTTGTTACCCTGGTCTGCATAACTCAGTACTTCCAGCCAGTAACCTGAGACGGCAAAGTTTGGATTAGTGGACTGTTTAGCTTTGGCTGCATCTTGCAATGCATCCTGATGATCGCAGGTCACCAGAGCGCTTAAACCTTTGAATGCATCATCACCTATCTTTGCACGAATCTTTTCAGCTTTTGCGTTTCGCTGCTCTTCAATTTTTGTATCGACTTTGCTGCCACCTATCGCGCCCGCCGTAGCTCCGACAGCACCACCATATACCGCGCCTCTTGCCGCTGCTTCAGCCGGATCACCACCAAATACAAGCGCGCTGACGAGACCACCGACCGCACCAGAAGCAGCACCAACAGTGGCGCCTTCACCGGCACCCTTTGCTGCATACTCGCCACAACTTGTAACTAGTAAAGCTAGACTCAAAATTATTATCGAAAACTTCATTGGTATCTCTTATTAGCCTCTTATGAAAATTCGCAGCGTTATTTAATAAACGACTAAAGCAATGATATCAGATTTTACTACAGGAAAATTAGAGGGATCGGAGTAAAAACTTATGACAGTCTGTTGTTGACGTTTCAGTTATCGATAAAGATGAGTTCATATACGGACATAGAGTGGAATGCAAAATTCGGCTCTATATAAGAGTTTTCCTTTTAGTTATAATCACGAGTATAACGTCGATAAACACAGTCAGAAATACGAGGTTATCGTATGAGTCATATATTCGATTCCGGCTTGCTCTCCACAAACAGCTTCCACGACTTCGACCAGATGGCTGCCGTTGCTGCATCGGTTTGGGATCAACGCTACCGAAAACTGGGGAAGGGATCTGAATTCGGATTCGCCCACCAGTTAAATTTGCCAACGGCGCAGCTTACACATATCGGTTGGGAAAGCGGTATGCGCATCGAAACAGGAACGCCTCCTGGCTCCATCGGCATTGTGCGTACACTACGCAACAAGGAGGTGCAGCGTATGTGGGACGTCGTCGTCACCCACGAATTCCCGATGACGGAAGCGGAAGATACCTTCAAGATTTCGGCGACGCAACTGTGCGGCAAGATCCTGCTCTACCCGCATGGTCTTCCAGACACACAAAGCGCTGACTAATGGCTGATAACTCGCAAGCTAAGGTGCCGGCCGCGGGGTGGCAGCTCAAGCTCGGCGTTGCCTTGTTTGGTCTCAGTATTTTGTTACCCGTACTCGGGATACCGCTGGTTGCCTTAATCGGACTGTCGGCCGAGACCGTGGCCACGGTTTCCGGTGTCATGCTGGTAGCTGCAGAAGTGCTTGGTCTCGTTGCCGTCGCCGTTATGGGCAAGGACGGTTACGCTTATATCAAGAACCGCGTCTTCGGCTTCCTCAAGCAGTACGGGCCACCGGATGAGGTCAGCCGCACCCGCTACACTATCGGCCTCGTGATGTTCGCCGTGCCTGTTGTTTTCGGCTGGCTTGCGCCGTATGTGGCCGATTGGGTTCCTCGCTACTCAGGTAACGAGATCAGCTATGGCATTGCCGGTGACCTGTTGTTGCTGGTTAGCCTGTTCGTCCTGGGTGGTGATTTTTGGGACAAACTGCGCGCACTGTTTATCCACGGGGCAAAGGCGGTGTCTCCGAAAACGTGCGGATGAGTGGATGGTGCC
>DAOWLL010000269.1 GCA_030641945.1 Gammaproteobacteria bacterium
GAGTAAAATGCTTTGTGGATTCAAAGATCAAGTGAGGGCTTGTCCATCGGGTGAGAAATGCGGGCTGTATGCGCCGCTAGGTTGTTCGTCTCATCCATGAGACTCACCCCTTCGGGGCTAACGCGATATTTTGTTCCTGACAAAATATTGTTCATAAAACCAAATAGGACAGCCTGTAACAGGTTAAAACCCATTTAATTGACTGTAACTTCTTGTAATGTCGTTCGCTATCGATCATTCTGCGTCCGCCATCGTGCAATATGCGGGTTAATCGAAAAAATACATTGCTTGCATTCATACTGTATGATTGCTCCAGGCTAACTGATGGATGCTGAATGAAAATAGTTATCGCTGTAATCATAATCGTTGTCTTGATTGTTATTGCAACATTATTCAAGAACCACGCGCCATTGTTTGATCCGCCAGGCCTGAAAAAAAGACTGGCCGTCTATCTGACGACCAACACCGCCAAAACATCTGATGATCATCCTTTCGCTGAACTTCGCACACCGGTATTTGATGTGGGGCCAGATGAACTGTACATCGCTGTCAAAGATGCGGCCATTGACCTGAGCTGGTCGATCCTGGACAGTGATGATGTTGAATGGCGGCTGGATATGGCGGCAAAAAGCCACATACTGTTATTCGTGGATGACGTAAAAGTTGAAATAAAACCCCTCGGCTGCATCGATGGTGTCACCAGTACGGCGCTGCCCATACATTCACACTCACGTATTGGCAAAGCCGATTTTGCTGCCAATGCCGATCATGTCCAGCAGCTGGTCAAAGCGGTAAACGAAAGACTGGAGCTGGGCTTTATACATTGACCCAGCTCCAGATTCAAAACGGCCGGACATGCTTATAGCGGACGCTGGTTCCAGCGTTTCTGCCACTTCCGGGCAAACGGCAGGTGCTTGCCGTATTCATAGATCGCCAGACCGGTAACAATCAGTACAGTACCCAGCCATACCCTTGTGCTGATGATTTCATCATTAAAAGATGCACCCACCAGCAGTGCAGTGACAGGCGTTATCAGCGCAATCAGGGCAACACGTTCAGCATTCAGCTTCTTCAATAAATAAAAGTACAGTGGAAAACCTATTGCTGATCCCAGAATCGCCAGGTAAATGATCGACAGCATGGTGACAGTACTGATGTTCTCAGGCCAGCCCTGCATCAGCACAAAGTTCAAAATAAATAATGGTGTGGCAACGATTAGGCTGCCTGCGGTAATCGAAATTGCAGGAATATCCGTCTTGAGCTTTTGCAATAATACGGCCCCGAGTGATTGCGAAACTGTTCCGATAGTAACGCCAACAACGCCCATCCATGCGGCATCAGCGAGCGAGAGCCCTTCTGCAAAAACGACGATGAGTCCAAGCAAGCCAAGTAACATGCCGATGACACGGCCTGCTGTGAGGTTGTTCTCACGCAATATGACAGTAGCAAAGGCACTGGTGATGATCGGCGACAGGCCGAAGATAACCGATATCCAGCCGGAAGGAATATATTGCGCTGACCAGTAAACAAAGCTCATTGCAATGAAGATGGATAGTCCGCTTACCAGGTAGACCTTGTGTGCATGGATGTTCCAGGGCAGCGGCAATCCTCTCAGGCGAATAATGAGCAACAGCGCCAGCAGGCCGATAACCATACGGGCGGCAACTCCGAATTCGTAACCGACACCAATACCGCTCCACTGGATCGCCAGTGGCGTGGTGCTCCAGATAATGATCACTGTCAGATAGGCTGCAGGAACTGGCACTGTTTGTTTTACCTCCGCTAGTTACACATGCACACTCTCGTGCAGACAATAAAAAAGGCCGCTGGTTGTTAATCAGCGGCCTTCAGAAAAAAAAGAAAAAATTGAATCTAGTTTTTACAACGTGCAACAGGCCACCGATTGTGATGCCAGACAGGCAGCACATGCATGCGTCGAATCAGAACGTGGCGTTTTGTTGAATTCATGCTGTGATGCTCACGCGTTTCGATGTGCTTGTCAATTAATTAATAGGCGGAAATGAAAAAAGGCGGTGTAGTTGGAGTTCTACACCGCCTTCGCGACACAACCAATCTGAGAATTGGGACAAGAGACCATTACTATGCCCATGGCCATGAGTACAAGCAAAGCCTCTTATCGATTGCCAAGTTACTCCTGATTCTTTGTAAGCTTATTGATATGAATCAAGAAGACGTAATATTTGATCTATCTTGTTGATTAACTGCGTGTTTTTCTGCCGCCCAGGTACTTGACGCAGCTCAGGTTGCAGGCACGAATTGCCTTGTTGATCGCATCGATTACCCTGGGACGTGGAAAAGATACGCGCCAGGCCAGGGCCACGGTTCGGTGCGGTACGGGATTGCTGAATCGGCGTATGGTCAACAGGCGCTGCGAATAACTGTGAGCGCCTGCAGCGGTGCAGGGCAGCACGGTGATGCCCAGTCCGGAGACTACCATGTGGCGAATAGTTTCCAGCGAGCTGCCTTCGATAGTGTGCGGCAGGTCGCCGATGAGCCCTGGTTTGGGCACACAGGCCGGGCAGGCCTCCAGCACATGGTCACGAAAACAGTGGCCCCTGCCAAGCAGCAGTACATTTTCATTTTCGAGCAGAGAGGACGAAATAGTTTTACGCGTAGTCAATGGATGTGAAGCTGGCAGCAACACCACGAACGGCTCATCATAAAGCGGCTGCGTGACGATACCCTGTTCTGTAAACGGCAGCGCGATGACAATGACATCGAGATCGCCCTGTTTCAGTTTCTCAGTCAACGACGAGGTGTAGTTCTCTTCAACCACCAGCGGCATCTCCGGCGCCGCTTGTCTCAACTGCGGGATCAGTTCCGGATATAGATAGGGGCCGATTGTATGGATGGCACCGATGCGCAGTGGTCCGGCCAGCTGGTTTTTGCCATGAAGCGCAACCAGCTTAACGTTATCTGCGGCTTCCAGTGCCTGCTGTGCCTGTTGCACGATGCGTTCGCCGACAGGGGAAAGTGAGATTTCGTTACTGCCGCGTTCAAAGATCGATACGCCGAGCTCACCTTCCAGTTTTTTGATGGCGACACTCAATGTCGGTTGACTGACATGACAGGCCTTCGCGGCTTTACCGAAGTGGCGTTCACGGGCGACTGCAACAATGTAGCGCAACTCTGTCAGTGTCATATGTTGATCTCCATGTCATAGCTTAAATCAATCCATGAAAATGCACCAATAGATATTGCATATTATCAATCAGATAAATGTTGCTGATCCAGCTAAAAGTTAGTCGTCGTCACTGAAATTAAATGGGATAATTGTGCAGTAAGTTTGAATGTACTGCGAGCATCGTCGCATAAAACTGGTAACTGTAAAGCTTTTAGCCTCTGTAAATTATTGCCTGCCATTTGTAGTTATCCCGATAGGTACGAGGTCTCGTTATAATTGCTAGTGTGTATTCGGTTTTTTTCTACTTAATGTTTGCTTGATCCTTAGTTCTGATTAGGCGTAAAGCGAGTTGAATGATGAATAGTATGAGTACCAGGGCCTTCTCTTCGGTTCCATTCGGGATTCTATTTGTTGTTTGCAGTGTGGCTAAGAAAAATTCATAACAACAGCAGGGGTGAAATTATGGATATAACAGGATTGATAATATTTTTAGCAATTGGTGCAGTCGCCGGCTGGTTGGCGGGTAATTTGATGAAGGGCGGTGGCTTTGGTCTGCTCGGTAATATCGTAGTCGGTATTGTTGGTGCAGTACTCGGGGGTTTTGTGTTCGGCTTGCTTGGCATCTCGGCGACAGGATTAATTGGCTCGATAGTTACTGCTACAGCCGGGGCAGCATTGCTGCTCATGGGCCAGACAATGGCCCTGATAGATTATGATTTTGCTGTGCAGCTTGGGCTTCAGGAAGATATCACAGACGTCGGTAA
>DAOWLL010000332.1 GCA_030641945.1 Gammaproteobacteria bacterium
CATCGTAAGCCAGCACCGGCGCCAGCCAGCGTTCAGCCAGCCGCATTTCAAGGCCTTTTCGCTGGGCATAATCCTCAACCTGGTCTCGCTGAATTTTTCCAGTACCGAAATATTGTGATTTCGGGTGTGAAAAATACCAGCCCGAGACTGAAGCAGCAGGCATCATCGCGTAACTGTCAGTAATCTCGATACCGGCATTCTTGCCTGGCTCGATCAGTTCCCACAGGGTTTGCTTTTCGGTATGGTCCGGACATGCCGGGTATCCTGGAGCGGGCCTGATGCCCTGATACTGTTCCGCGATCTGTTGCTCATTCGTCAGCTTTTCATCAGGCGCATAAGCCCAGAATTCCCTGCGCACACGTTCGTGCATACGCTCGGCAAAGGCTTCAGCCAGACGGTCTGCCAGCGCCTTGAGCAGGATGCTGCTGTAATCATCGTGCTCGGCCTCGAAGCGCTGTACATGCTCCTCGATACCTATTCCCGCAGTGACCGCAAATGCACCAATGTAATCCCTGGTTTCGGTTTCTGCAGGTGCGATGAAATCAGACAGACACCAGTTTGGCCGCTCTGGCGGTTTCGCCAGTTGCTGTCTTAAATGATGCAATACGGTGACAACTTCATCGCGTGACTCGTCGGAAAAAACCAGGATGTCATCATCAAAACTGTTGGCCGGAAAAAATCCGATAACGGCACGCGCAGTCAGCCACTTTTCATCAATGATCTTTTGCAGCATGGCCTGCGCATCTGCAAACAAGTGCCTCGCCTGTTCGCCTACGACCTCATCATCCAGTATCTTCGGGTACTTGCCGGACAGTTCCCAGGTATGGAAGAAAGGCGTCCAGTCGATATGGCTGGCCAGTTCCTGTAAATCATAGTCATCGAAAGTTTTCAGCCCGAGAAATGTCGGCACCGGTGGCGTGTACTTGTCCCAGTCATCTTCAAAACAGTTGTTTCGCGCCTGCGCCAGAGACACGGTTTTTTTAGTTGTTTGGCGTTGTTCACGCTGCTGTCTCATATGTGAATACTCATCCTTGATGCCTTTAACATAGCCATCGCTACGCTCTTCACTCAATAGCTCACCTGCAACACCGACTGCACGCGAAGCATCCGGCACATAAACAACAGCATTGGAATACTTCGGGTCGATCTTCACTGCCGTATGAATGCGCGATGTTGTCGCACCTCCAATCAACAATGGAATGCTAAGACCCAGGCGCTGCATTTCAGCTGCCATGTGCGCCATTTCTTCCAGTGACGGCGTGATCAAACCCGATAGGCCAATGATATCCACCTGGTGTTTTTCTGCTTCATGCAGAATAGTTTCAGCAGGCACCATGACGCCCAGGTCTATGACTTCATAGTTATTGCACTGTAACACAACACCGACAATATTTTTTCCAATATCGTGCACATCGCCTTTAACTGTTGCCATCAGGATTTTACCATTGCTGCTACTGGCAGCATCATTTTCTGCTTCCAGGTATGGCATTAAATGGGCGACGGCCTTTTTCATTACACGTGCGGACTTGACTACCTGCGGCAGGAACATCTTGCCTTCACCGAACAGGTCGCCAACGATGTTCATACCATCCATTAACGGACCTTCAATCACATGCAATGGACGTTCAGCCTGCAGCCTGGCTTCCTCCGTATCTTCGTCGATGTATTCAGTGATGCCTTTTACCAGCGCATGCGCGAGCCTTTCATTCACAGGTTTGTCGCGCCAGGCCTGGTCTTCCTTGATGTGTGCAGTTGAACCATCACCCATGTAGGCAGGTGCGATTTCGATCAGTCGATCAGTCGCATCATCTGACCTGTTGAGGATGACGTCTTCCACGGCTTCACGCAATTCCTTGGGCAGATCATCATAAACAGCTAACTGGCCTGCATTAATGATACCCATATCCATGCCGGCCTTGATGGCGTGATAGAGGAATACAGAATGAATGGCTTCGCGAACCGGGTTGTTGCCGCGAAAAGAAAACGAAACATTGGATACACCGCCGGACACCAGCGCATGCGGCAATGCCTGTTTAATGGTGCGCGTTGCTTCAACAAAATCGACAGCATAGTTATTGTGTTCTTCAATGCCGGTTGCAACTGCAAATATATTCGGATCAAAGATGATGTCTTCCGGCGGAAAGCCCAGTTTCCCGGTGAGAATACTGTACGAACGTGAGCATATTTCGACCTTGCGCTCATAAGTATCGGCCTGACCTTTTTCATCAAAAGCCATTACGATAACCGCAGCACCGTAACGACGGACCTTTTTAGCATGTTCTACAAAGGCTTCTTCACCTTCCTTGAGTGAGATCGAATTCACAATTCCCTTGCCTTGTACACAGCGTAAACCTGCTTCAATAACCTCCCACCTGGAAGAATCGATCATCACAGGCACACGTGATATCTCAGGCTCGGCCGCAATCAGGTTGAGGAAGCGTTTCATCACCGCTTCCGAGTCGAGCATACCCTCATCCATGTTGATGTCGATAATTTGCGCGCCATCATCAACCTGCTGCTGCGCTACACTCAGCGCTTCCTCATATTCCTCATCCTTGATCAGACGCTTGAATTTCGCCGAGCCGGTAACATTGGTGCGTTCACCGACATTCACGAACAATGACTCCGCGCCGATGTTGCACGGCTCCAGTCCCGACAGCCTGCATTCAGCCGGCAGCTCCGGTATTTTGCGCGGCTGCTTGTGTTTTACGGCTTCAGTAAATGCACGGATATGGTCGGGTGTGGTACCACAGCAGCCACCGACGATATTCAGGAAACCGCTCTCGGCCCATTCACCGATCGCCTTTGCCATATCATCGGCACCGAGATCATAGCCGCCCATTTCATTGGGCAGACCTGCATTGGGATGCGCTGAAATATAGTACTGCGAGATGCGCGACATCTCTTCCACATACTGGCGTAGATCATCCGGACCCAGTGCGCAGTTAAGACCAATAGACACGGGGTCTGCATGGCGCAATGAATTGTAAAAAGCCTCGGTAACCTGGCCGGTCAGGGTACGGCCGGACTGGTCAGTAATGGTGCCGGAAATCATGATCGGCAACTCGACATTGTCTTCGTCGAACACCTGCTTCACCGCGTAGATGGCCGCTTTTGCGTTCAAGGTATCGAAGATGGTTTCGATCAGGATAATGTCGGTACCACCCTCGATCAGTCCTCGCGTGGATTCAGTGTAGGCATCGACCAGTTGTTCAAATGTGATATTGCGAAAACCCGGATCATTGACATCAGGCGAAAGCGTACAGGTGCGGTTGGTCGGCCCGAGAATACCGGCAACGAAGCGCGGCCTCTCATCCGTACCAACAGCATCAGCCGCCTCG
>DAOWLL010000035.1 GCA_030641945.1 Gammaproteobacteria bacterium
CCAACCAGCTGAATCATATCCAGTGTTGTTGCCTGTCCAGCAATCGCATCCCGAAATGTTTCCAGCACTTCAAGCAACTTGGCACTTTCAGTTGTTACCTCGCTTGCAGCATCTTTAACCTCAAACAACTCGGGCGACAGTTCGAGTATACCGGCGATGTTGTCACTTACCGCACTGATAAGCATCGCTACTTCACGCAGCTTGGCGACAGCTTCCTTGTCCGTTACCTTATCTATACGTAATGAGCTGGAGCCCTTGAGCAAACCCTCAAGCACCCTGCCAAATAATGCAGCGTCCCGGCCAAAGCGGTCAGCTGCCGCTGCCGCCTGGTCACCGCCTGCCAACACCTGGTTAAGGTTGTTTTTAATGCGCTGCGACAGCATCATCTGGCGACTGGCGAGGTAAATCTGTCTTCCTGAAGCATTTTTCTTCATCAGTACGCCAACCACCTCGTCTGAGAAGGTGAGCAGCTGCGGAATGAAACTGTCAATGACCGTGTAGAGTTCTCGTACCTCTGAAATGGGTTTCTTACCCTTGAGGATGATCGAAATATCGTTACTGAAGCTGCTCCAGTTTTCCTCAACATTTCCCAGCGGCGCCATCAGTCTCGGGCTAAGCTGAGGCACGCCAGACAACAGGTCTCCCAAGCGAAAAGTAGTTATTACTTCCTCAAATCGGTAGCTGCTTTCAAGCAAGCCTTCGAAATCTGATTCCCGGCCGGATGATGCTCCAAGTGCCTGGGTAGCCATACGCTGTGATAACAACAACTGTTCGGACGCCAGCTCTACATGCCGCTGCAAGTCTGCACGTTTGTTACCGACGTAAAGCAAACTTCCCAACATCACAAATATAGATATAAAAAGCAATATACCCAACAAGGCCACTGGTCTGCTGACCGCCCGTGCTGACCTTGATTTTTTCTTTTCAGCGCTCATAAAGTTGTCTCCGAATTACTACTCAACCGAATCGCCCGGCAATTTATTCTTATTATTTATAGTGACGCTTCGGCCAACCGTTCATCTTGCGTCATATTTTGAAAACTGAATACTGGCCAACTATCACCTTCCTGATTGAAAGCCATACCTACATATTTCGAGACATTTTCATGCAAGTTCGGGATGTCCTCGGACTGATCCTTGTTTAGAAAATGCTTCATACCATATACTTCTTCAACAATGAGCCCTGTATTGAACCCCTTGTAATCAATAACAATGACCCTTGCCTTGTTTCTTTGTTTTATATCTTCACCAAGAATGTAGCCCTTAAGATCCATTAACGGTAATAAACCACCACGAACATTGGCCACACCGACCATCCATGACTTCACGCCCGGAACATAGGTAAATTCAGGCAGGTCCAGTATTTCCTCGATTTCATACATAGGTGCAATCAGCTTGTCATCACCAATTCTGAAGCCTACACCCACCCATTCTTCTTCAACTTTATCCAGCGTTGGCAAGCCGGCAGCACTCGCTATACAGCGTTGCTCAATATCCAGTAATAAATCAAATGGGTCGTTTATATCCACTGCCTTAACTATTTCTATCGTTTATTAACTTGATAACACCATGTTTACATGTTCAATCAGTCCCTTTTCCTGCACGGGCTTGACGATATAATCTTTCGCACCCTGCCGCTTTGCCCAGACTTTGTCAGTTTCCTGGTCCTTGGTCGTTACGATAATAACAGGAATATTTGCGGTCTCTGACTGCTTTGATAACTGACGTGTTGCCTGGAAGCCATTCATACCCGGCATTACTACATCCATCAACACCAGATCAGGCAGGGTTTCTTTTGCCTTTTCAATACCGGACTCACCAGAATTAGCCACCACAACTTCATGGCCATTCTTCTCAAGAATAGTCTGCAATACATGAACCTCAGTCGGTGAGTCATCAACTACAAGTATCTTCGCCATTACTTAATTACCCTTGTTATACGTTTCTTATCAGGTTTTATTCACAACTATTTTGCGGATGCATGTTCCTTGATAGCACCGATCAGGTCTTCCTTGGTAAACGGTTTTGTCAAATACTGGGTTGAACCCACAATACGGCCACGCGCACGGTCAAAAATACTGTCCTTACTCGACAGCATGATCACCGGCGTCTCCTTGAAGGCCTTGTTATTCTTGATCAAAGCACATGTTTGATAACCGTCAAGACGTGGCATCATGATGTCCACGAAAATAATATTTGGCCTGGTTTCTGCGATTTTTGACAACGCTTCAAAACCATCTACAGCCGTAACAACTTCACAACCTTCCTTTTTAAGAAGGTTCTCGGCTGTTCGACGAATCGTTTTACTGTCGTCGATGACCATTACCTTGAGGTCATTCAACTCAGCAACATCTTCTGGCATTGCTGCACCATTCATTCATTATTAGCCCTAGAGAGGTGGATATACACAGAATGTAGACCAAGAAATTTATATTCGCAATCAATCTTTGCCTATAAGGTCTTGAATTGTGTAAAGACATTATTTGATTTACATTTACCTTACTCATAGACTGAAAAAAAAAGGAAATTGCATGAATCTGAAACTCGGAATCATCATGGACCCGATCGAGCACATCAAAATTGCCAAAGACAGCAGTTTTGCCATGATGCTTGCCGCCCAGCGGCGCGGCTGGGAGCTGCATTACATGAACCAGCGCCACCTGTATTCCGACGGGGGCAGCACGCGGGCCCAGACACAGACGCTGAAGCTGCAGGATGAGCCAGAAAGCTGGTTCAGCGTTATTGCCAGACAGGATATTGCCCTGTCAGAACTTGACGCCGTGCTGATGCGTAAAGATCCGCCATTTGATATTGAATACATCACCACCACCTGGTTGCTGGATAGCGCCGAGCGCGCTGGAACACTGGTTGTCAACAAGCCAGCGAGCCTGCGTGACGCCAACGAAAAACTGTTCATCACCTGCTTCCCGCAATGTTGTGTGCCCATACTCGTCAGCGGAGACCCGGCACGAATCCGGCATTTCGTTGCGCAACATCAGGATGTGATCCTGAAGCCCCTGGACAGCATGGGTGGTCATTCCATTTTCAGGGTTCAGCCGGATAACCAGAACCTTTCGGTGATACTGGAACTAATGACCAATGGCGGCAATAAAACCATTATGGCTCAACGCTTTATTCCTGAAATTACCCAGGGTGACAAGCGCATATTGCTCATCGATGGCGACCCCGTTGCCTATGCACTGGCCCGCGTTCCAGCCGCTGGGGAGACCAGGGGCAACCTGGTGGCTGGAGCAACCGGTATCGGCATGCCGCTGACAGACCGGGACCGCTGGATATGCGCGCAGGTATCACCGGTTCTTCGCGAAATGGGCATCCTGTTCGCCGGCCTCGATGTGATCGGTGATTATCTGACTGAAATCAACATTACCAGCCCCACCTGTATTCGCGAACTGGACGCGCAATACGATCTCGACATTGGCGGGCAACTGATGGATTCTATTGAATCCCACCTGGCCTGAATTAAAAACCGTTGCCTATAAACAAACAGATAAAACAGCTATTCTCCATCCATCTGATACTGCTGGCAGGCATGTATCTGTCGGCGTCATCGTGCAGCAACCACACCGGCTCAGAATACAGGCACACCATTTTTGCTTTCGGCACGCTGATCGAAATAACGCTGTTTAACACCACTGAGTCAAAAGCAGATGACGCATTCGATCATCTCGAACGTAGTTTCCATGATTACCATGCCAGCTGGACGCCCTGGGAAACCAGTGATCTCAGCCGCATTAATGAATCGATCCAGGCAGGCAACAGGGTTTCAGTACCAAAGCAGGTATTACCACTGATCACCGTTTCAAAAGACCTGTTCGAAAGCAGCAACGGTCTTTTCAACCCCGCGATTGGCAACTTGATTAATCTCTGGCAGATGCACAGGCATGATGAAGCCAGCATCAGTCCGCCCGATGCAGCTGACATTGCCAGATTGGTGAAGCAAAATCCGAAGATGTCTGATATTCATCTGGACGGGGCTTTATTAGACAGCCACAACCCGGGCGTTCAACTGAGCCTGGGCGCTTTTGCCAAGGGATACGCCATTGATCTTGCAATGGAATATCTGCAGTCCCGGGGTATTGCGCATGCTGTAATCAATGCCGGCGGTGATCTTCGTGTGATTGGCCAGCATGGTGAGCGTCCATGGCGTATCGGCATTCGTCATCCCAGGGAAGACGGCGTCATTGCCTGGCTTGATGCCAGGGCCAACGAGAGTATTTTTACTTCGGGCGACTATGAGCGTTTTTATATGCATGACAGCAAGCGCTATCATCACATCCTTGACCCGCGCACAGGTTATCCTGCTGTGGGTGCTGCTTCAGTCACTGTCATTCATCACGATGCCGGTATTGCCGATGCTGCTGCCACGGCACTGTTTGTGGCCGGCCCCGAGCACTGGCAGGAAGTTGCCCGCTCCATGGATATCAAGTACGTGATGCTGATAGACACTGACTCTGCTATTCATATGAACCCGGCGATGCAAAAACGCGTTCACCTGGCAAATTCCGAAACTTCCCACATTGTCCTCAGTCAACCACTATAATTAGATTAATGGTCAATAAAAACGGCTATACATAATAATGACTACGGTATCACCGGCACCACAAATTACTGACAATGACCGACTGGGGATGACATTGTTCCTGGCAGTGGTTTTTCATGGCATCGTTATTCTGGGCATCACCTTCAGTATCTCGCCCCCTGCAGAAAGTGAGTCATTACCGACACTGGACGTCATCCTGGTGCAGACACAATCTCCTTCGAAAGCAGAAGACGCAAAATTCCTGGCACAGGTATCACAGCTAGGCGGCGGTAGTAGCGAGGAACAAAGCCGCCCCACTGACCTGTTTACCGCACCCAGCCTGTCAAAAAATCCCGGCATGGCTATGTCAACATCACAACAGCAACAGGCCAGCCAGAAACAGCTTGAGAAAGTTGCTTTGCTGCATCAGAACGATTCCAGCTACAGTGCCCGCACCGATGACAATAAACAGAATCCGGATGACACCACGCTGGTCAATCAACAAAACAAGCAGCACAATAAACAGGCACGACTGGCACACGAGTTGAGCACGCAGATTCAGAGCCAGGCGGAAAAAACGCGCATCAAGTACCTGAATTCGAGTACCCGTGAATTTGCGCCCGCTACTTATATGCGCCAATGGATAAACAGGGTTGAGCGTATTGGAAACCTGAATTACCCGGACCAGGCCAGGCGTGAGAAATTAAGCGGCACCCTGATTCTTGATGTCGTTATCAATGCTGATGGTGAACTGGTCAAAGCAGACTTGAGACAGTCTTCCGGACATCAGCTGCTCGACGATGCGGCGAAACGCATCGTACAGCTGGCTGCCCCCTATTCGCCGTTTCCGCCAAAACTTCGCCAGCAAGCGGATGTCATACATATCACTCGAAGCTGGGAATTCCTCAATGACAACAGTCTGCGTACAAACTGATAATGAACGGCAACCGTCTGACTAACCATTTCATCATCGCCATGCCAGGCCTGATGGATGAGAACTTCAACCAGGCGGTTACGTATATTTGCGAACATGACGATAATGGAACTTTTGGCATCATCATCAACCGGGAATCCGAAATCACCCTGGATGATGTCATGCAGCAGATGAAGATCCCCTATCACCCGGATACATCGAAAAATGAACCCGTGTTTACCGGTGGTCCTGTTCAGGTCAACCGTGGTTTCATCCTGCATCGGCCTGCAGGCAACTGGGACTCAAGCCTGATGGTGAATGATTCTGTGGCACTGACAACATCACGCGATATTCTCGAAGCCATTGCCAGCAACAAGGGTCCGAATGACACTATTATTGCGCTCGGTTATGCAGGCTGGGGCCCGGGCCAGCTGGAGCAGGAAATGGCCGCCAATACCTGGCTGAGCTGCCCGGCACAGGAACAGATCATATTCAACACACCGGTTGAAGACAGATGGCAGGCTGCCGCCGACCTGATCGGTATCGATATACAGCTTATAAGTAATGATGCCGGGCATGCATGAGTGACCCGCCTGTGCGTTCTGTTATCGGCTTTGATTTCGGCCTCAAACGTATCGGACTCGCCACAGGCCAAACAATTACCGGTACCGCTTCACCACTGATCACCCTGCAGGCAGTCAATCAAACGCCTGACTGGGAAAACATCGAACGACATATCAGGCAATGGAAGCCCGATGCACTGATTGTTGGCATTCCTTACCTGCTCGATGGTGGAGAAAGTGACATTACCCGGGCTGCACGCAATTTCAGCAAAGCCCTTGAGCAACGTTTCAATTTACCGGTATACACCATCGATGAAAGCCTTTCTTCTTTTGAAGCGGAACAGCAGCTCAAGCAGGACATGAAAATAGCCAAGCACAACAAGCACGAGATTGATAAAATGGCCGCGGCCATCATTGTTCAAAGCTGGCTTAACTCGCAGCAAGGCCGTTAATAAAGGTTCCGTATCTATGGATGAAATTGCCAAACCAGATCAACTTCTGGAGAAACTGGCAGACGATCTGAAGCAACTGCTGGTAGAGCGCGAGATCAATAATCCATTGATGGTAGGCATCCACACCGGCGGCGCATGGATAGCGAGCATCCTGCATGCAAAACTCGGCCTGTCACGGCCACTATCAACCCTTGATATCAGCTTTTACCGCGATGACTTCTCCCGTATTGGCATCAACCCCAGGGTAAAGCCGTCCAGCCTGCCGCCACAGGTAGAGGACAAACACATCATCCTGGTTGATGACGTGCTGCAGACCGGCCGCACCATACGTGCTGCAATGAACGAGATATTTGACTATGGACGTCCGGCCAGTATCACCCTGGTCTGCCTTGTTGACCGCAGTGGCAGAGAGCTGCCGATACAGGCTGACGTTATTGGTCAGCATCTGCAGCTAAGCCCGGCACAACATATCAAGCTGAGTGGCCCTGAGCCACTGGAATTCGTCATCACACAACCATGCGTCTGAATCTGAACAACACCCTCAATCAGACCAGGCTGCGCTATACAGGTGACCGCCGTGGTCAATAAACCAACCCGGCCAACGGATCCACTGATCGGCAACGACAGCTGGAACATTCAACTCGACAGCAATGGCAGGTTGAAACATTTTCTCACCATTGAAGGGCTTGGTAGTGAAATACTGACTAATATCCTCGACACCGCAGAGAGTTTTGCCAACGTTAACCAGCAGCGTGTAAAAAAAGTTCCATTATTACGTGGCAAGACCATCGTCAACCTGTTTTTTGAAGCCAGCACCCGTACCCGTACAACCTTTGAGCTGGCCGCGAAAAGACTCTCAGCCGATATACTCAACATCAACATCAGCACTTCGGCAACCAGCAAGGGCGAGTCGCTGCTCGATACTTTGCAGAACCTGCAGGCGATGCTGTGTGACATGTTCATCGTGCGCCACTGCGATTCAGGTGCTGCGCATTTTATCGCCGGCAATGTCGCCCCGCATATCAGCGTGATCAACGCCGGCGACGGGCGGCACGCACACCCGACCCAGGCCATGCTCGACATGTTCACGATACGCAGAAACAAGGGGCGGGATTTCGGCAGACTGCGCGTTGCTATCGTGGGCGACCTGCTGCACTCGCGTGTGGCCCGCTCGCAAATCCACGCACTGAATATTCTTAATACCGGTGATGTGCGCGTCATCGCACCCAAGACGCTGATCCCGACAGACATCGAGGATATGGGCGTTACCGTGTTCAATGACCTCGAAGCAGGCATCAAGGATGCAGATGTGATTATCATGCTGCGGCTACAGAAAGAACGCATGCAGGGCGCATTTCTTCCCTCTGAACATGAATATTACAGCCAGTACGGCTTGACTGAAGAAAGCCTGCGCGCAGCCAGGGATGACGTCATCGTTATGCATCCGGGCCCGATCAATCGCGGTGTGGAAATTGAATCACGCGTCGCTGATGGTGAGCATTCCGTGATACTCGACCAGGTTACTTATGGCATCTCTGTGCGCATGGCTATCATGTCCATGGTGCTGGGCCGCGAACCTGAACATAATGAAACGGAGGCGAATTGATGAAACGCCTGCATGTTTCTAATGGACTGATCCTTGATCCGGTTACACAATCAGTCAAAACCAGCAACATTTATATTGCTGATGGCAATATCATTGCCATCGACCATGAACCTGACGGATTTGACGCCGAGCAGAGCATAGACGCCACCGGCCTTGTCATCAGCCCCGGACTGGTTGACTTATGTGCACGCCTGAGGGAACCGGGTTTCGAGTTTAAAGCTGACATAAACAGCGAAACCACAGCTGCGGCCAGTGCCGGCATTACCACCTTGTGCTGCCCGCCTGACACGGACCCGGTTATCGATGAGCCTGCCGTGGTTGAACTGATTCATCGCAAAGCCGCTACTGCAGCACACACCAATGTGGTCACACTTGGCGCCCTTACCAGTGGGCTCGAAGGCCAGCTGCTCAGCGAAATGTCCACCTTGCAGGCAGCCGGATGCGTTGGCGTCAGCAACAGCCGCAAGCCGGTTGCCAACACGCTGATACTGCGCCGCGCCTATTCCTATGCTGCCAACTGCGGCATAACTGTCTTTATCGAACCTGACGAGCACTGGTTAAGTATGGGGGGTTGCGCCCATGATGGTCCTGTTGCTACCAGGCTGGGACTGCAAGGCATACCTGTCTCGGCAGAAACGGTGGCGATTTCCAGGGCTCTTGAACTTATACTTGAAACGGGCGTGAAGGCACATTTTGGCCGCCTGTCTTCTGCCCATGGTGTCGAGTTGATACGCCGTGCGAAAGAACGGGGCATGGAAATCACTGCTGACGTCAGCGCACACCAGTTGTTTCTTAACGAAATGGATATCAACAGCTTCAACAGCATGTGCCACGTACTGCCGCCACTGCGTAGCCAGCGCGATATGGAAGCGTTGCGCCAGGGAGTCAGGGATGGCGTAATCGATGCTATATGTTCCGATCACCAGCCGCATGAGCCTGATGCAAAACAGGCGCCGTTTGCCAGCACGCAACCCGGCATTTCATCGCTGGAAACATTATTACCCCTGACCTTAAGGCTTGTTCATGAACAGGTGGTGCCAGCCTATGCTGCCCTGAGCCTGTTATCGACCCAGCCCGCAGCTATCCTGGGGATTAACGCAGGTGTGCTCGCAGCGAACAGGCCCGCTGATATCTGTATCTATGATCCTGACCAGGACTGGCTGCTTGATGCCTCTGCCATGCTCAGCCGCGGCAAAAACACGCCTTTTGAAGGCTGGAGTTTTCGGGGAAAAGCTCGCTATACCATTGTCGGCGGCAGATTGATTCACGCTGCTTGATGACCATCGAGCACGCACAGCCGCTGTTCTTCATCGGGCAGATCGTACACCATAAAAAATTTGATTACCGCGGTGTCATTTTCGATGTGGATGCGGGATTTGAAGGGTCAGAAGAATGGTATCAACAGGTTGCATTAAGCAGGCCGCCAAAAGACAAGCCCTGGTATCACGTTCTGGTACATAACAGCAACCAGTTAACTTACGTTGCTGAACGCCACCTGGAACAGGACCATAGCAACGAAGTCGTTAACCATCCCGCGATTGATATGTACTTCGATAATTTCGAGAACGGCGTGTACAGTTCAAACGCCAGGAAACAATAGTGCCGCTCGCGCTGCTCCCGCCTGCTAGCCCGCATTTCTCACCAGGATTTCGGATTCAGGTGCATCTGTAGTGTTTCTGAGTGCACGTCTGGACTGAAAAGCATAGCAA
>DAOWLL010000285.1 GCA_030641945.1 Gammaproteobacteria bacterium
GTGAAGACCTGGAGTCTGACCGCACGCTTAAATCAATGCTTGAATCGAAAGAGGCGATACCGGTTGATATTGACAGGATCTATGCCACGAAAATCAAGTCGATCTATAGCAAGATACTTGAATACGCAACCCGTTTGCAAAGCGATTTCACACTGGAAGAAGACAAGATTGAAACCATACGCAATATCCTGATTGCAGACCGTATGCTGGTGCGTGTGGTGAAGAGAATGATCCCACTGCATGAAAACATTGTTCGCTTCCTGTCGTCAAACAATCATGCCATCCTGCATGAGTACAACCTGATTCGGAGACAAATTCTGAAAGTGGAACGTGAAATTCATCGTGCCAGTAAATCTGAGCACCCACTTAGACATATCAGAAAAATAGAAAAACAGAGAAAAAAAGCAGAAGAACTTGACGTACTTTTATCCGGGCGCGTTAACCAACTCGTGCTCGATGGTGATATCACTAACGAAATGGCAACATCATTGATGAATGACAGTGAAGAAGCGAGAAAGATCGTCCGCGACCTGGTTAATATTGCAACCCTGCTCTATTACCCGAGAGACAGGTTAATCGACCAAATTGAGGAAGAGAGATTGGGGCTGGAACTGAAAGCATCGTAATATCAGCTCTCGCACAATCGTCGCTAAATGACAACAACATGCCCAACTGATACGCTATTGCACTATCAAGCCAGCTAACCCACATATTGCATGAAGGCGGGCACAAAATGAGTGATATTTATGGGTATTTCAATCAGCTACAGTAATGATAAACAGGCTTAATCCTGTAACAGTTTGTCCTATTTGGTTTTATGAACAATCTGGCGACGCATCTTGAACGATCCCCCTTGATCCATAGCTATTGCTATGTATCAAGGGCGATCGTCCAACCTGCTTTGCCAGATTGCCCATAAATTCCAAATCCTTCATGCAATATGCGGGCTAAACCATCACCCACGTGAAACCTGATACCGAACAACTTCTCGCTGCGGATAAAAAACATATCTGGCACCCCTACAACGCGATGGGCTCAGACATGCCTGTATATCCAGTTGAGTCAGCTCATGGTGTTCGTATAAAACTCACTGACGGACGTGAGCTGATCGACGGCATGTCATCATGGTGGTGTGCAATCCATGGCTATAATCACCCGGTCATGAATGCAGCACTTATCTAGCAACTTAACAGCATGGCACATGTCATGTTCGGTGGACTGACGCACGAACCTGCCGTCGAGCTTGCCAACAAACTGGTAGAGATAACACCGCAAGCTATGCAGTCTGTTTTCTTTTCCGACTCAGGCTCTGTTTCCGTTGAAGTCGCGATGAAGATGGCGATTCAATACTGGAACGCAAAGGGCCAGCAGTACAAACAAAAGTTTTTAACCATACGCCATGGTTATCACGGCGATACCTTTGGCGCGATGTCGGTGACCGACCCGGTTAACGGCATGCATTCATTGTTTACAGATACACTGGCACAACAGTATTTTGTCGACGCGCCCACATGCAGTTTTGGCGAAACCTGCAGCGATGATGATATTGAGCCATTCCGGCAACGACTTGAAACCAGTAAAGAGAAGATTGCTGCAGTCATACTGGAACCGATTGTTCAGGGCGCCGGCGGTATGCGCTTCTATTCAGCAGAGTATCTGCGCCGCGTCAGCGAGCTATGCAACCAACATGACGTGCTGTTGATACTGGATGAAATAGCCACCGGCTTCGGCCGCACCGGCAAATTGTTTGCCTGCGAGCACGCCAACATTACACCCGACATCATGTGTGTCGGCAAGTCACTCACCGGCGGTTACGTGACACTGGCGGCTACACTGACGACAGAAGAAGTCAGCCAGACCATAAGCAACGGCGATCCCGGTATTTTCATGCACGGCCCTACGTTCATGGCCAATCCCCTGGCCTGCACCGCAGCGATCACCAGCATCAAGCTGCTACTCGAGTCCCCCTGGCAACAGAATGTCATGAATATTGAGCAGGGATTAGTGCAAGGCCTGGAGCGCTGCACTCAGTTAAACAGCGTTAAGGATATACGCGTGCTCGGTGCGATTGGCGTGGTCGAACTGTATCAAGCAGTCGATATGAAAACCATTCAACCGATGCTGGTAGATGCCGGCGTCTGGGTGAGGCCATTCGGCAGACTGGTCTACCTCATGCCACCTTTTATCATTGATCAATCAGACCTGGAAACATTGACTGCTGCTGTGTACCAGGTGTTATCGTCATTATAAACATCAAAGTATGCCGGTCACCATCGATGTGATCAGAGAACGACTTATGGGTGTCCCCTGTTATTTTATTTTCTATTATTTCTGCCCTTCGTCCTTCATGCAATATGCGGGTTAGCGTAACAGTCCCTGTATAGCCAGCGTCAGGAGTAGCAATGCCGATATCACAACAGCTATGCTGATAAGGCCGCCAAACATATACAGCACACTTAAGCCGTTATTCTGGCCCCAGGTATTGCGTACTTTAGCCCTGTAGGTTGGTGAGAAAATATAACGCAAACCAAACATATAGTCGATCTGGTATCTCCTGCCCATTGTTGGGTGCATCATTTCATGTTTCTCCTAAGGCTCATGGAAAATACCGACTATATATAATAAATATGACTATATAATTACGTTATTGTGACAATGTTCCGGCGTGTGCCAGGGGCGGACTAACCCGCCTGTTGCGCAAAAGCAGACGCAATATGCGCGCCAAAGGCTGGATTGAGTAGCAGGCAAAGCCAGTTCTGAGAAATATCGGGTGGCATATGTCCTAAAATATATACGATCAGCTTATATTCGTAGCTGACAGGGCTAACAATGAGGAATTTGTAAATGGCAGATAATGACGGCAAAAAGCCAATTCTCGTACCGGTAGATTTCTCCGACCATTCGCTAGCGGCCTTAATCAAGGCCTGCGAACTGGCCGATTGCACCGGGCAACCAGTTATCATTTTGCACGTCGTCCATGATCCCGCGGAAATGCCGGGCTATTACAACCGTGTTACCAAGAAAAAGAAAATTGCGCATATCGATGACCTGGCACAAGAAGCGTTCGATACCTTCTTGCACGATGCTATAAAGCAGTATCCGAATGTCAAGTTACTGCAAGAAGCGCAGACCAGGCTGGTGATCGGCTTGCCTGTTAACCGCATTCTGGAGATGGTCGACATCACAAAAGCGTCCATGGTGGTCATGGGAAGTCATGGACGAACCGGGATGAAACACATCATGTTGGGATCGAAAGCCGAGCAGGTCGTGCGGCTTTGTCCTGTGCCTATCATGATCGTAAAAGAACCGACCAGGCATTCAAAGTAATCATTACCCGCATATTGCAAAAAGGCGGATGAGTTGACGATGCTATTTCATGGAATAAATAAAACACATGTCATCTTTGCAGCTTTGCGAGAAACAATGTATTAAGCTGTGGCTATGAGCAGGTTCCAGCCAGTCGAAATCTGAGTAAAGTCGGGCCAATAGCGGCTGTATACACACATAAAAAACCATTAGCCGCAAAATACACAAAGGGCGCAAAAGATTTCTTTTTGTAACCGCTGAAGCTCAGAGGACGTAGAGGGAACTTGTGTGTTCTAGCCCGCATTTCTCACCAGGATTTGGAATTTTGGGGCAAGCTGGCAAAGCAGGTTGGACGATCGCCCGCGGATGCATAACCATAGCTATGGATTAAGGGGGATCGTCCAGGATGCGACGCCAGCTTGTTCCAAAAACCAA
>DAOWLL010000355.1 GCA_030641945.1 Gammaproteobacteria bacterium
CATTCTGCCCTGCGGGCCAGCCTTTTGCTGTTCAAATTCGATCCAATCGAATTTAGTCACTTCGTTACATCCAGGCTGTCATAAGATTGCCAAAATAATAATTCCTGGACCCTACCAAAACCGAATGGCTCGGCAAACTTCGTGGGGGAGGAAACATTCACCGTTAAGCTCGCCGAAGACAGCTTCACTGGTAGGGTCGATTTACCAGGGATGGTAAATCGAGTCTTGTCGAGCATGGATGCGAGTCAAGACGACCCGTTGGCAGTGAAGATGGCTGAGGGTATTCGAAGCACGAGCGCCCGGGGCGCATTTTTTGGGTTACGTTTTTTGTGCGTGCAAAAAAGGTAACTCGCTCCAGCAGGAGCGAAACTAATGCTTAGTTACACGTGATAATTAAAATGTGATTGCTAATTGAATACCATCAAGGCGAAACCAAATGTTGATAAACATGATTAGCCAATGTTCGCGGCTAAAGCCGCTCCTACAGTTAACAATAAAAAACTCTGTGTACTCTGTGACCTCTGTGGCAAAAAAACAAAACCAATCCAGAAGCCCCAAATAATATTTTTCTGCTGAACCTTTCGCGTTAAACTCGCATCAAGCAATAATAATTAAATTCCAGGAACATCATCAATGAACAAGATCACCATCGTTGGTGCAGGTCGCGTCGGAGAGTCCACTGCACAGTTCATCGCGGGAAAGGACATGTGCCGCGAAATTGCTCTACTTGATATAAACAAGGGCGCAGCTGAAGGCGCTGCGCTTGATATCCAGGAAGTTGCCCCGCTATTTAAATACGATACCCGTTTGTACGGTGGCAGCGATGGGTCGCTGATGGCTGATTCCGACCTGGTTATTGTCACTGCCGGACTGCCGCGCAAACCGGGCATGACACGTGAAGATCTTTTGACCAGCAACATCAATATCGTTGATGGCATCCTGGATGATGCGATGAAATATGCGCCTGACTGCCTGTTGTTGTTTGTGACCAACCCGGTCGATGTTGTTACTTATTACGCCTGGAAAAAAACCGGCTGGCCGCGTAACCGTATATTTGGCCAGGCTGGCGTGCTTGATTCGAGTCGCATGGCCAGTTTTATTGCCATGGAAACCGGCTACTCGACCCTCGATATAAACACCATGGTTTTAGGCGGCCACGGTGACACCATGGTTCCGATGCACCGCTATACCACCATCGCCGGCATCCCCATCTCCAACTTTCTTGGCAAAGACAGGCTCGACGAAATTGTCGAGCGTACGCGTCACGGCGGCGCTGAAATCCTTGCCCTGCGCCAGAACAGCAGTGCGTATGATGCACCTGCGGCCTCTGTTGCCGAGATGGTCGACGCCATTGTGAATGATCGTAAACGCATACTGCCTACAGTCAGTGTTCTCGAAGGTGAATATGGCCATGATGATATTGCTATCGGTGTGCCAACTGTACTTGGAAACAAGGGCATGGAAAAAATCATATTGCTGGATATGAACGATGAAGAAACAACGATGTTTCACAATTCCGCAACCATTGTTCAAAAACAAATCAATTTACTAAAACAGATAAAAAGCCTGTAATTATTATGATCAGGAAATTGACGATCAGCTTGTTAAGCTTAATTGCATCTTCTTTTAATATCGCCGCAGCAAACGATGCATTCAGTATCAAGAACATCGGCCTTGACCTGGCAAATGATTTAGCTGCTGAAGCCGTTAATGAATGCCGTAAAAAAGGCTACCAGGTCAGCGCTGTTGTAGTTGACCGCAATGGTTTATTACGCGTTGCCATGCGAGATGATCTGGCAACCCGCTTTACCTTGCAGATATCAGAAGAAAAGGCCAATCTTGCTGTTATGGCAGGCACCAGCTCCAGTGATTTCCGCAACAGAAGAGATGATATAAGAGCAGAAATGAACCACCTTGATGACATCATCGTAATGGAAGGTGCACTCGAAATTATCGCCGGCGGCGCCCGCCTTGGCGCCATTGGCGTATCCGGCGCTCCGAGCGGCGATATTGACCAGGCCTGTGCACAAAAAGCACTGGATAAATATGCAGATCGCCTCGAATTTATAGAATAGCTTGCTGACTACTGTGGAGTACAAATATGGCAAATGAAGGCTACCATGAACCAATAAATGAAATTTCTGATGAAACACGCGACATGCATCGTGCGATCACTTCACTGATGGAAGAACTCGAAGCGGTTGACTGGTATAACCAGCGAGTTGACGCATGCAAGGACAAAGAACTTAAAGCCATTCTCGCACACAACCGAGATGAAGAGAAAGAGCATGCCGCCATGGTTCTGGAATGGATTCGCAGAAAAGATCCGGCGTTCGACAAGGAATTAAAAGACTATTTGTTTACCGAAAAGCCTATTGCACACGAATAGAATATATAACTACAAAGGGCACGACTGTTTCCGGATTAACGATAACGGGACATTCTGCCTCGAACCCCTGTAGTACTGCCAGATAAAACGACACACTAAATGAGTACTGTTACCGGCTTCCCGCCAATAGCAGATAACAATGCAATCATTCTAATACTGGGCTCCATGCCCAGTATAAAATCACTACAAGCAAGGCAATATTATGCGCATCCGCGTAACAGCTTCTGGTTCATTATCACAAAGCTGTTTGCCAAAGGAATAGAACTGGACTACGGCGAAAGAAAAGCACTGTTATTACATAACAGAATCGCGCTATGGGATGTGTTGAGCGCCTGTCAGCGAAAAGGCAGCCTTGACTCTTCGATATTAAAGAAAACAACCGTGGCTAATGATTTCAATAACTTCTTTAATGGTCACCCGTCATTAAAAGCTGTTTACTTCAATGGCACGCGTGCACAGCAGGAATACAACAAACATGTCTCACCTGTAATCCATGATAAGTTTTCTACAATTGAATATATGCGTCTGCCATCAACCAGCCCTGCGATGGCCAGCCTCAATCGCGAACAGAAACTGCAGCAGTGGAAAGCTATCCTGCAGTATTTGTAATTACTCGCACCTGAATTTCCGAAGGGATATATTAACCGCAGAGGCGCGGAGGCGCAGAGAAAATCTTTTTTTGTAAAATAACCATTCGCGTCCTTTGCGTTGTTTGCGGC
>DAOWLL010000591.1 GCA_030641945.1 Gammaproteobacteria bacterium
ATAAAATACTCCCTCCTCACCATCGAGTGTAGTCATCACTCAACCAAAAAGAGGAAGAAATCAACCTTTGGCTGTGTTGACGTAACCCATAGTGACCTGCCCCCCAAAAACTGGTACAGTTAATGTGTTACTATTCTGGACTCATGAGGGTACCTTCAGCGAAGCGGGCTGATCGATTTCGATTACCCGAAACAGAGTATAAGCATATGAACATACCTGAACTGCTGGCTCCTGCCGGTACGCTGAACAACATGCGCTACGCCTTTGCCTATGGCGCCGATGCGGTCTATGCCGGCCAGCCGCGCTATTCCCTGCGCGTGCGCAACAACGATTTTCAGCTGAATAATCTGCAGACCGGCATCGACGAAGCGCATACCCATGGTAAAAAGTTCTATGTTGCCAGCAACCTGCTGCCGCACAACAACAAGCTCAAACGCTACCTGGAACACATGCAGCCGGTGATCGATATGAGGCCGGATGCGCTAATTATGGCTGACCCCGGGCTGATCATGATGGTGCTGGAAAAGTGGCCGGAGATGCCGATCCATTTGTCGGTACAGGCAAACACAATGAACTGGGCGGCAGTAAAATTCTGGAAGTCGGTCGGCATTCAACGCATCATCCTGTCGCGAGAGCTTTCGCTGGACGAGGTCGAGGAGATTCGCCAGCAGTGCCCGGAGATCGACTTGGAGGTGTTCGTCCACGGCGCTCTGTGCGTTGCCTATTCAGGTCGTTGCCTGCTTTCCGGCTACTTCAACCACCGTGATGCCAATCAGGGATCTTGCACCAATTCCTGCCGCTGGGAATATGATTTGCAAGGTGCGACTGAGGATGTCGCCGGAGATATTATACCGATTCAGGCATTGGATGACCTGAATCCGCAACCCTTTGCTGATACAGGGCACTTCGAGCGTCATTTGTTGGCCGATAAAGTTTATACCCTGACTGAGCAGACCAGGCCGGGTGAGCAGATGCCGGTCTTCGAAGACGAGCATGGCACCTATATAATGAACTCGAAGGATCTGCGTGCTGTACAGCATATCGAACGACTGGTGAAGATCGGCGTGGATTCGCTGAAGATCGAGGGACGCACCAAATCACACTACTATGCGGCACGCACCACACAGGTTTATCGCCAGGCAATTGACGATGCCATGGCCGGCCGGCCATTTGACACCTCGCTGATGCAGCAGCTTGATGCGCTGGCCAACCGTGGTTATACCGACGGTTTTTATACCCGCAAGCGCAGCTCGGCGAGCCAGAACTATGAAACAGGAAGTTCCGTAAATGATGTGCAGCGTTTCGTCGGTGAGGTTATCGCCTATGATGCAAGCAGCGGCACGGCAGAGATAGAAGTTAAAAACAAATTTGCAGTAGGTGATCAGGCCGAACTGATCTGTCCAAGTGGCAACCACACATTTACCATCAAAGCTATGCATGATGCTCGCTACGGACATGCAATTGATATCGCTCCAGGCAGCAACTATCAGGTGAAAATCTCGCTGCCGATGGATCCTGGCCCTCACGGACTACTGGCGGTCAATCTGGCTTAAGAGACTGTCAGCACTTCTTCCTGTAGCAAACAACCTTTAAGACATCTTCATCATACAACATTTCTAATGATAATAGTGGTCTCCTCTTATTGACTGAAATGATACTTGTTGATGTAACTAAAGTGTTATATATTTAAGTTTGTACCGAGAACGAGGAGGTAGGCATGGCCACATTATTTGAAGAAACTGCCATTAACGGCATGACGA
>DAOWLL010000266.1 GCA_030641945.1 Gammaproteobacteria bacterium
GTTATCATGGAACAAATCTATTACTAGCTTTAGCATCTAAACGTAGCGGCTTTAGCCGCGAACAAAAATAATTTCTCTGTGTGCTCTGTGCCCTCTGTGGCTAATTTATTTTTCCCTGGTAAAGAAACTCCATAACCTGCCCGAAACTGATGCCGGCGTCATTGACGGGTATCAACTCGGGCAGATGAACTTTGAAGCCCTCGTCTGACAATAGCGCGAGCGCATGTTCGGTCAGTACACGGTTCTGAAACACTCCACCGGAAAAACTAACAACGTTTATACCATGCTCTTCACGTATCGCTCTCGCCTGTTGCAGCATGGCATGCGCTAATGAAGCATGAAACAGCGAAGCTCGCATACTGACACTTAAAGTGGAATCTGACATTGCAGGTACCAGTGGTCCCCAGTTTGTTATCAACAAGTTACCTGTATTTTCTAATGTTAATTCTATGTGACTGCCAGGCTTCCCGCACAAGGCTTCAAGCTCCATCGGACCCTGCCCTTCGAAGCTGGCCATGGTGCACACACCAGTAAGTGCAGCTGCAGCATCAAACAAGCGGCCAACGGCGGTAGACTGTGGTGAGTTGACTCGCCTTTGCCATGCTTCAAATATTAGTGAGTTATCTTCAGGCGATGTTGCGTATTCATGCCCCGTCTCCCAGCATAATGCCGCAGCACTGCGCCATGGCTCACGCCCCGCCTTGTCACCGCCAGGCAAATAAAATGGGCGCATACTGGCTACACGTTGCCACTTGCCCGGCACGCCCAGCAAAGCCTCTCCTCCCCACAGAGCACCGTCAACACCGAAGCCTACTCCGTCCCAGGTAAACACCAGCACAGGTTCTTCAGTGTTGCACTCGTGATAGGCAGATGAAGCATGTGCATGATGGTGAAACACATTAGATACAGGCAACCCCTGCCTGTTTGCCCAGCGCGATGTTGTATATCCGGGATGTGCATCACACACAATCTGTTCAACATTCATATTATAAAGACGCTGCAGGTCGTCGATGGTTTGTTCAAATACCGCAAGACTGCGTGCCGAATCCATTTCACCAATATGGGGCGACACGATTGCACGCTTATCCCAGGCAAGCGTAATAGTATTTTTCATATGCGCGCCGACTGCGAGCACCGGTTTTTCCAGTTCAAACGGCAGGCTTAATTCACAGGGCGCAAATCCTCGACCCAGTCGTATTGGTCGCATTTTACTGGCTATCGTTCTGAACACCGGATCATCAGCTGGACGTTCGATCGGACGATCATGATGCAGAAAGGCTTCTGCTACGTGTGCCAGTCGTTTCTCTACATCTCCATTATCAATCAGCACCGGTTCCCCGCTGATATTCGCTGAAGTCGCAACCAGTGGGCCGCCAAAATCGTTTAACAATAAATGATGTAACGGGCTATACGGCAGCATTACCCCAATCTCAGACAGGCCCGGTGCGATACCATCTGACAGAGTCGATCCATCTCTCATTTGCACAAGTAGAATTGGCCGGGCTGGTTGCAACAGAAACTTTCTGTCTGATTCAGACAACTCAGCAGAAGCGCCGAGTACTGCAAACGGATCCTGGGATGGCGCAGGAAACAAAACCGCAAGCGGTTTATCAGGTCTCGGTTTAGTTTTTCTTAACTTTTCGACAGCATCATCGTTTACCGCATTGCACATCAGGTGATAACCGCCGATGCCTTTAACAGCGATAATCCTGCCATCATGGAGCGCTTCAATCGCTGCAGACAATGCTGCTTCATTCCCGGAAATAGCATCATCCTGAAGTGGCCGGTATTCAAGCTGAGGACCACACACAGGACATGCGACGGGTTCAGCATGAAAACGTCGATCGGCAGGGTCCTCATATTCCTTGCGGCATTGCGTACATAGCTCAAAGCCAGCCATGGTTGTATTGGCCCTGTCATAAGGCAAGCCGCGAATCAGTGTATAGCGTGGACCACACTGGGTGCAGTTAATAAAAGGATAACGATAACGGCGGTCAGATGGTGAATAAAGCTCCGCCATGCAATCATCACAGGTAAACAGGTCAGCAGGTACGCTGATATGTGCATCGCCCTGATCAAGACTCTGCAGAATTCTGAATGTTTCGAAAGCTTCCGCATCGACACGGGTTTCAGATTCAAGTACAGGCTGCGCCAGCTGCGGAGCCCGTGAAAAAATCTCTGTAACAAATTTTTCCAGGATTTCAGCCCGACCCTGTACGTGCATTTCAACCAGGCCGACACGATTTCTTACCCAGCCAGACAACTGGTGCTGTGTTGCAATGCGATAGATGAACGGCCTGAAGCCAACGCCCTGCACCTTGCCTGATAACACGATATGCCTGGCGCTGCTGACCTGTTTATTTTGAACTTGCTCGCCTTTGAACATAGGCGGGCTAACTAGTGGCAGCCTTCTGCTCCTTCGCAGCCGCAGGTTCACGCATGCCGCCGGACCACCAGATGCGGCAGGCGCCTTCGTCCGAGACCATGCAGGGGCCTATAGGATTTCTGGGTTTACATGCGGCCCCAAACAGCTTGCACTCGTTCGGATAGATCCTGCCAAGTACAACTTGCGCACAATCGCAGCCAGGCGGCATTTCACCGGCACGTTTACGTGCATCTTCCGCATAAGACGGGAACAGTTTTCTGGCATCATGTTTACTGTATGCTTTATCGAGTACATAGCCTGATGCCGGTATGATACCAACGCCACGCCAGTTGGCATCCATCACATTCATCGCTTTGTTCAAATGTGACTGTGCAGATTTATTGCCTCCAGCACGGACCAGCTGCGGGTAACAGTTGTCCAGAAAATAGCGGCCTTCATTTAACTGCCGCAGGGTTGAATACATGGCAGCCAGCAAGCTGTCAGTGCCAAATCCGGCAACAGCGGCAGGAATGTTGTGTTTATCAACGACAAACTGCCACTCCTCCGGACCCATTACCGTGGCAACATGACCCGGTGCAATCAGCGCATCAAACCCGGGCGTTCCAGACTCCAGCAACATGGCAATGGCTGGCCAGGTCAAGCGTCCAGATAACAGTACCGACAGGTTCTCAGGCACACCTTCAACCATCATGGCGGCTACAGGTGCGGTGGTTGTTTCAAATCCTGCCGCGAAGAAAATGACCGGCTTATCAGGGTTTGCCTTTGCAATACTGATAGCTTCTGTGGGCGATGCAATCGGACGAATATCTGCACCCTGCGCTCTCGCCTGCTCCATGGTGCGTGCGCGGGTTTTTTTTACATTGACCGGAACACGCAGCATGTCGCCAAAGGCAACAAGAATAACGTCTTCATTAAGAGCCAGTTGAATGGCTTCAAACACGTCTTCTTCAGGGCAGATACACACCGGACAACCTGGACCGGGCACCAGCTCTATATAAGCGGGCAATGCCTTGCGCAGGCCTGCCATGGTTATCGAACGCTCATGGCCACCACACACATTCATGATCTTGACGCGGCCCCTGTGAGGCAAGGCGTGAATGCGATCAAGCCATTGTGCGGCTGTCGCTGTCATTACGGGGTTTTGCCTTCGGTATGAACGTGTTGATGTTCGTGCTCATGTTCATGGTGGTGATGATGGCGATGACCACTTTCAGGCGGATGTTCTGCAAGATATGCTTTTTGTTTTTCGATTTGAGCATAGAGCCAGTCCAACCAGAGCTGCATGCCTGACTGGTCTTTGGAGGACAGTTCAAACACCGGCGCCTCACTGGCGATGTCATGCAAATAACGTTTTGCATTCTCCGGCTTGAAATCATCCAGCACCGGCAGCAAATCGCTTTTACTGATCAGCACAAGATCGGCTGCACGGAACATCACCGGGTATTTCGCCGGCTTGTCATCACCTTCCGGGACCGATAGCAAAATAACATTAAGATGCTGACCCAGATCAAAGCTTGCCGGACACACGAGGTTGCCGACATTTTCAATAA
>DAOWLL010000271.1 GCA_030641945.1 Gammaproteobacteria bacterium
ATATCAGGTCCTGCTCAGCGGCATTCAGGTTGGCCCTGGCGGTGGCATACTCGGCCCGGATCTTGTCGTGTTCGACTTTTGAAATTGCTTCCTTGGCAACCAGTTGCTTGGCGCGCTCATAGTTGGCGCTGGCGGTGGCATAACTGGCTTTGCGGTCATTCAGTACGATCTGGTAATCCGTCGGGTCAAGTTTTGCCAGTACCTTGCCTTTTTCAACCATGTCGCCTTCCTTGACCAGGACCTGTTCAAGTTTGCCCTGGACCCTGAAAGACAGGTCTGCTTTCTGTATGGCATCGATCACGCCCGGAAATTGCCGAAAGTCACCTGCCGTCACACCGCCTACCAGCATGGTTTTTACAGGACGTGATTCCGGCGGCGGCAGCGGAGCTTCTTCGCTGCAGGCGGTCAACATTAATAACGCTAGCAGTGTGCCAGCAAGCGCAAGCTTATGTCCTATTTTCATGAGTATGCCTCTATATCAGCAGATGTTTATTAGCCCTGCCACACCTGATATATCATTCATGTGCGGGCAGTCATGGCTACCTGTTATCAGTTCTTTGGCAATAGGCGGAACATTTCCGTGATGGCATAATCGATGCGCGCACGCACGGTCGCCTCGTCAGCTTCCTGCTGCACATTGCCGACTGCTTCTCCAAGCCAGATGACATAGCCGCTATCAGCATCGATGAGCGCTACAACGAGAGCAGCCCTGGGTATGTTCTCAAGCAGTTTTTCTTTGGTTTCAGGGTTCTCTTTCAGATCAAGCGTCGTCATATCGACACCGGCAGCATAGGCAACCAGCATGTCCGGGTTACTGCTGACCTCGGCCATGCCGCGATTGCGGAGCTGGTCGTTAATCATGAATTGAACCTCGGCATCGATATCAACGTTTCTCGGTTCCCACTGGCCCTCCGGGTCGAACAGGATCTGGGCGGATGCAAACCATGCGTATGTCTTGAATCCCGAGAAACTGGCCTTGGGGTCTGCTTCTGCATCAACCTGGATGTCCTTTGTTGGTGCGGTGGTACATGCGGCCAGCAAGATGATGAACGCGAGACCAAGTAGGCGAATAATCTGTTTCATAGTTGAGCCCTGGTTAATAAATTCGGATGGAAATTCTAACACTCGAACACGCCTGATTATGCTGTTCAGGGTAATAAATCGACATATTTATACAGCTTATAAAGCGTTGATAAATAGCCTGAGGGCAAAAAACATGAGTAATATCGCTAGCAGTCTCAAAACATAAGCAATCAGCTTGTCGCTGAACCTGTCGCCGAGTGTTTTGATGCTCAGGGCCATGATGAACTTGGTAATTGATAGCGTGGCAAGAAAAACGATCGCAAATATAGCGGCGTCGGGCAGATCATTTTGCAACAAATAAGTACCGCCAACCGTACTCCAGAAAATATAGGGTGCCGGGTTGAGCAGGTTGATTTTGACAGCTGTCAGAAAACTGGAAGGTGCCGTGGTCGGCTGATGTGTTACCGGGCTGGCGATGATCAGTCTGATTGCAATAAAGGCGATATAGAGTGCGCCCAGTATTGAAATGAGCGTTATAAATATATCGAACTGTTTAAACGAATTTACCAGCAGGAAACTGCCTATGATGATCGGGCCGTCAGATACAAAGGGCGCGAAACTTGCCAGCAAGCCCGAACGGGGACCGTGCAGCAGGGTCTGGTGAATCACGTAGATGCCCAAAGGCCCCGGTTTCAGCCCGGCTGTTATGCCTAAGGTCAGTGCAGCAATAATGACTTCCATCGAACAGGCTGGTTATTTATTAATTAAAGTTTTGGGTCATCCCCAAATACAGTGGGTAGACCCATGATAACACCCTGACCACACAGGGGATATTTGTCCGCCTGCCGCTACACGGCCCCCGCAAATGAACGCGAATTATTAAAAACAAATTATCCACAGATGAACACAGATGAACACAGATATTTAGAAACTTGAAAACGCTTTCATCCGTGTTTATCTGTGTTTATCTGTGGACATATGTCCTGTTCCTTGCTGGCATCCAGCGGTTCAATAGCCTTATATCATGAACCCGACTGTGAAAAACAGATCAATAAGCCTCTAGTCACACTCAACATCATTCGCGTTCATTTGCGTTCATTTGCGGCTAAAACCTCTGTGTTCTCTGTGACTCTGTGGCAATCATTTGAATTTTTATCCACTTGATGTGATGAAGACCCAAAGTTTTTATCAGAGATGCCTTAATCCTGTTTGATCCATTCGATCGCGCTATCCAGGTCATCAGAACCAAAGTGCTTAACGTCTGCCTTAACAAAATGATCCGCTATTGCAGGCAGAATGGCAATGATGCCTTCATCGGCTACCGCTGCAACTTTACTGATAAGCGCATGATGGTCTTTGACGAATTTTATATGCGCCAGCATGGCGGCAAAATCCTGCCAGCCGGGAAATGATTCTGTGTGGATTACCAGTCCGTTCAGTTTGCCGTTGTCCTGGATATAGGGGTCGACAATGGTAGAGAGCATGTCAAAGTCGCTTGCCTGTAGTGAGGATTGTGGCTCAATAATCAGGATGCCATCATCTTTACGAAATTCGTGTTTAATCATATTTCATGTTTCTCTTAATTCCGGGACCGGGTTCTGCCGAGGATATTTTTGCTGGTATGATTCCAAATGAGAAGCGCTGCATGTGTATAGTGAAATATACTGCTTCTGGTTTGCTAATGCTATCCATGCGTCGCCAATCCTGCAGTTCGGCATGTTGTAGCTCATGTCAATGATGGCGTCAGGATAAAGTTGCGCCGCCAGCTTGCCCCTAAAATCCAAATCCTTCGTGCAATATGCGGGCTAAATATAACGCACCCAGCTATGCGGATGCATTTGCTTGTAATTACGGAACCAGATACACGCCGGGTAGAGTATAACGAGTACAGCAGCTGTAATGATGAATGTCTCTGACAGACCGCCGAAGCCATGGAGGCCAAACAGCGCCGCCGAGCCGTCAAGTATGATGCGGTGTAAGATATAAAAAAACAGCGCGGTTTGACCAAATACCAGTAATGGTCCATTCGGCCTGGTATCTACGTGCTTTTCTATAAGCATGAAACCTGCCAGGCATATTGCCAGCAGGCCAAGCTCGAGCAGGATAAAGGTAAGTGAAGGCGGATACTTGCTGACATACAGCCAGTGGATCCAGTGGTTGCTTTCACGTACCAGCAGCATGTTGCCGTAATCATTGAACCAGCGGAACAAGGCAAATAATGCGAAACAAAGAATCGCCGTTATAACAAGCAGCCGTATCGGCGGTACCAGGGATGTAGTGCCGGATAGATAGCGAGTTAAATATTGTCCAAATACCCAGCCAAGCATCATTAATGATAGCCATGGAATTATAGGGTAATTAATTTGCAGGTCTGCGCTATACAGCGTAACGAATAATACCGATGTCAGGGCATCGGGCCATCCATCCGCTGGAGTCCAGAAAAGCATGGTCAGTGCTTCTCCGCCGATTATCCATGCAAAAGCCAGGAACAATAGCCAGAGTGGCGGCAGCTTTCTCAGTATTGCCATCAGCATCATGCTGGTACCGATGGCGAACAGAACCTGAAAAGTTAGATGTCCTTTTAACAGTGATATAAGTGTCGGATCGAGGGCGGCGATAATTGCGCCGCGCTTAATCAGGTTTTTATCAATTTCACTTTCATTGCCGCCTCTTGCAATACGACGTTCAGTGCTTAATGCAAGTGCTGTACCTGCAAGAAAAACAAAAGTTGGTGCACACAGATGACTGATCCACCGTGTCAGAAATTCGGTGGCCGAATAACTTAATCCGGTAACATACAGGCCAGCTGAGTCTGCACTTAAGCGGCTGCCGTTGAATGCAAGTGAGGCATGGTCGACTGTCATTAGTAC
>DAOWLL010000102.1 GCA_030641945.1 Gammaproteobacteria bacterium
CACTGGTATGATCAACGCTGGTGAGTATATCCGGGATCTGCGTGCTGACACGTGATACTTCATAGGCAAAATATATCAAGCCACCGGCAAGAGCAAACATTGCCAGCGACATCACATAAGAAGCGACGAGTTGCGCACCTGCTTTTGAAGTATCTGCCATTGATTATTACAGACCCGGTAATATCAAGTTTCGATCAGATAAGCATACCATTAATCTGCAGTCGTTCGGACTTGATATGCCAGTGACTGGCAGATCTCGCATGGCGGAAACTGACCTATATTGAAGGTTTAACGTCCTATAATCTCGCAAAGGCGCAGAGAACGCAAAGGTGATATGCGTTTTTGCACCATTGAATGATGTCGTTTCATTCATTTACCTTTGCGCGCTTGGCGGCTTTGCGAGAGTATACATCGGTAACTTTTCTATAGAGAGAAACACAGTCGTTCTGACGAAAATTACTAATTTGAGTAAGTACGTCACTAAACGTCAGATTCAATCCTGACTATTACATTTAATGGCACACAAACCCTGCACGAGTGAAACCGCCACAAATCCGCTGTGGCGGTCCCGTTGCATACACTGTATTCAGGCTGCTTTTGGCAACGCCAGCGATTGCAGGATCTCACCTCGACGTTCAAGCACGGTATTAACGACCTGCTGATAATCCGCACCTACAGCTGCAAACATCGCTGGAATATCGACACCAAGACCATGAAGGGTATCATCGAGAAAATCCAGTCGCGACGAGATGTTCTCGATGTATTCCATGCGTTGTTGTTCATGCAGTTTCGCCAGCTCGATATTAAGCTGAGCCAGGCCGAACGCGACATGATCGATTTCATCTTCAAGCGGTGTTTTCAAAGAATCGCGGGTACCCGGGTCCGCCATCGGCACAATCTGTTCCACAGCCTCACTTCCCAGTGCTTCAACGCAGACATACATGTCTGTGAGGAAATCAAGCCAGTTCAGTGAACGGAAATGTTGCAGGAACAGTTCTTGCTGCACTTCAGAAAACACCGGTGCTCTGTCAGTACCAAACTTATCCAGCCATTCATGCTGGATGCGAACATGCTTGCTTTCGTCACCCACCTGCTTACCCAGCATAATGCGAATTTCATCACTCGGTGCAGTTGCTATGCGCTCTGCACAGGCATGCATGATCAGGTAGTCAACCTGCGTATACATGACGAGCAAACGCCCCATCGCGATGCGATAGGATTCATCATCAATTTTTGAAAATTCAGTCATGCTGCTCACCCCCTCTGGTGTTGGTCATGTTTATTTGTATCACAACTAGATGACTCATCACAGCAAAAGCAGTTCCTGAAAATCGGAATTTTAAACAATCAGGTGTATATTCCGTGTTCTCGCGTGGCCAGGAAGCTGATTTCCGGCCATTTTTCCATGGTCATTTCGAGGTTTACACGGGTTGGCGCAATATAGGCAAGATCGCCGGCGTGATCGAGTGCCAGGTTGGTACTATGCCTCTGCTTGAATTTAGCGAGTTCCTTTTCGTTGTCACACTCCACCCAGCGCGCCGTGGTCACACTGACATTCTCGAAGCTGCAGTCAACGCCATATTCATCCTTGAGACGATGCTTGACCACTTCAAACTGCAACACACCCACGGCGCCCAGTATCAGGTCATTGTTATTCAGTGGCCGATACAGCTGTGTTGCACCCTCTTCACACAACTGAATAAGGCCCTTTTGCAGCGCTTTCATTTTCAGCGGATCTCTCAGTTGTGCACGCCTGAATAGCTCTGGCGCAAAGTTCGGTATGCCGGTGAAAGCCAGGTCCTCACCTTGTGTAAAAGTATCGCCAATACGCATGGTACCGTGATTGTGTAAGCCGATAATGTCACCGGTATAGGCCTGCTCCACATGCTCCCTGTCCGCTGCCATAAAGGTCAGTGCATCGGATAATTTAATATCCTTGCCGATGCGCACATGTCTGGCTTTCATGCCTTTGTTATAAGTACCTGAACAGATACGCACAAACGCAATCCGGTCACGATGGCCCGGGTCCATGTTGGCCTGTATTTTGAATACAAAACCGCTGAATTTCTCTTCTTCAGGTGTAACGGTACGGCTTTGTGTTTCGCGTGACCGCGGCACAGGTGCAAAATCATCGAGCGCATCGAGCAGTTCCTTAACACCGAAGTTATTGATGCCTGAGCCGAAAAACACCGGCGTCATCTCGCCCCTGTTATAAGCATCAATATCAAACTCATTACTTGCACCTTTTACAAGCTCAATTTCTTCGCGCAGCTCATCTGCGACAGAGCCGAGTATGTCATCGAGTTCCGGATTATCCAGGCCCTTTATGATATCGCCTTGCTGCACCTTGCCTTCGTGTGTCGCACTGAATAGATGCACGCTGTCTTCAACAAGGTTGAATACACCCTTGAACTGCTTACCCATACCAATTGGCCATGTGATCGGCGCACACTGAATATTAAGGATATCTTCAATCTCATCCATCAAGTCAATAGGGTCGCGTGCTTCACGGTCCATTTTATTGACGAAGGTAATAATTGGCGTGGTGCGTAAACGGCACACATCCATCAACTTGATGGTGCGCTCCTCAACACCCTTGGCAGCATCGATCACCATCAAGGCAGAGTCCACGGCGGTCAGGGTACGATAGGTGTCTTCAGAAAAATCCGCGTGTCCGGGCGTATCCAGCAGGTTGATGACGCTGTGTTTGTATGGAAACTGCATCACCGAAGAGGTTACCGATATACCGCGTTGCTTTTCCAGCTCCATCCAGTCGGATGTGGCATGCCGTGCGGCTTTACGCCCCTTTACAGTACCCGCGAGCTGGATAGCACCACCGAATAACAGCAGCTTCTCGGTCAGCGTGGTTTTACCAGCATCAGGGTGCGAAATAATAGCGAATGTACGCCGGCGATTAACTTCTTCGTGGTAAGACATGGGCGAGGCATTATACAGCCTTACTCGCCGGTTGAAAGGCCTGGGATGAACCATGCCTTGATGCACACGGTAATTAACGCAAAGGCCGCAGAGACGCAGAGAGCGCAAAGAAAGTATGTTTATCAGGTTTTCCTCAACAGACAAAAGCCGCAGGGTGCGCCATGCAAACAGGATTGAATATTTGTACTGAATGCGTCGTGCACTGCAGTAGGCCTGCATAAGTTTTGCGTTGCAGGCGTTTATAGACAATGCCGGGAACGGCAAAGCCTTATCCCGGCCTACAATTGCCTATCGAAGTAAACCGACTAATTGATTTTCTTTGCGTCCTCTGCGTCTCTGCGATCTCTGCGTTTATTGAGCTGTCTGGCGGGCTATATACCAAGCATGGGGTCAAAATCAGTGATCAGACTTTTAGCTAGAATAAGGGCGTCTTCGCGACCATCATGATCAGGATAATATCCGCTACGTACACCCAACTCGTGAAAATCTGCTGAAAGGTACAGCTGCATAGCAATAACATTGGATTGTCTGACTTCAAGCAGGATAGTGTCTGCGCCTGATTCTCTTGATACCTGGGTAAGATGATTCAGCATTAAACGACCGACCCCTCTACGCTGAGAACCCGGATGCACGCATAGATTCAGCACATGTGACTCTGCACCACTGAACATAACAATGCCATACCCAACAACAGCACTGTTATCTTCATATACCCAACAGCTGTAGCCAACCCGCAGGCAATCTCGAAAAATACCCAGTGTCCATGGATGCTCATAAGCCGCGACCTCAACATCGATGATTTTACCCAGGTCATTGGTTGTCATCTCGCGAATATTTTCACTGCGAGCAAGCTGCGCTTTCAGACTGTCAGGTTGAGCTGCCATTACTATTTAATAATAACTTGATACGTTTCAAATCCTGCCATGACTTGCGTTTTTCAACAGGCTTACGCAGCAGGTAGGCAGGATGATAACTGACAATCAATGGGATACCTGCATAATTGTGCTGTTTGCCGCGCAGCGCACCGAGACTTTGATCGGTATTCAACAGCTTATGCGCTGCTATACGCCCAAGCGCAAGTATAACATCTGGCTGAATCAGCTCTATTTGCTGCTGCAGCCAGGTATTACAGGCGCCTACTTCTTCAGGCTTCGGGTCACGGTTATTGGGCGGACGGCATTTCAGTATATTGGCGATATAGACCTGTTCACGCTGAAAACCAATAGCCGCAAGCATCGCATTGAGCAATTGTCCGGCACGCCCTACGAAAGGCTCGCCCTGCAAATCCTCGTCTCTTCCAGGTGCTTCGCCAATAATCAGCAAATCAGCACTTTTATTCCCCACACCAAATACCGTTTGTGTCCGTGATGTATGCAGCTCGCATTTTGTACAGCTCGATACCGCCTGCTCGAGTTGCTGCCAGATTACATCGCTGTTTGCTGGCACATCAGTTTCGATGTCATCAGGCTGGTTTTCGAGCGATTGCCATACCTGGATACCCATTGTATCCAGGTAGTAGCGGCGTACATCCTCTGACAGGACACAACCCGTTTGACTGTTCTCGCTGGTCGACATCAAACCAGGACCTTAAACATCACCAAGCTGCGGGTGTTCACGTGCTTCAGACTGCATTAACTTGTTGAGTGCATTGATATAAGCATTTGTAGATGCAATCACAATGTCGGTGTCGGCACCCTGCCCGTTTACAATGCGTCCTGATTTTTCCAGTCTTACCGTCACTTCGCCCTGGGCATCAGTACCGCTGGTAATATTATTTACCGAGTACAACTGCAAACTGGTTTCGCTGTGTACGACTGATTCGATAGCTCTAAAAGCAGCATCGACTGGCCCACTGCCATCAGCAGCTGCTTTAACCTCCTTGCCATCAATGTTCAGCACAAGGGTTGCATTCGGTGTTTCGCCCGTTTCCGAACATACGTGCAGGCTAAGCAACTGGAAGCGCTCATTTTCAATGGTCCAGTTACTGTCAGCAACGATTGCCTGCAGGTCCTCGTCATAGACTTCATGCTTTTTATCGGCCAGATCTTTGAAGCGCGTGAATGCCGCATTGAGTTCATTTTCCGAATTGAACTCAATATTGAGATCATGTAAACGCGTTTTGAATGCATTTCTGCCCGAGTGTTTACCCAGCACAATTCGGTTGGCCGACCAGCCCACATCCTGTGCACGCATGATTTCATAGGTCTCCCTGCTCTTGAGTACGCCGTCCTGATGAATACCTGACTCATGCGCGAACGCATTGGCACCGACAATCGCCTTGTTGGGTTGTACCGGAAACCCGGTGACTCCGGAGACAAGACGCGAACATGGCACGATCTGTGTAGTATCGAGCGTGGTATCGCAACTGAATATATCCCGTCGTGTGCGCACCGCCATTACAACTTCTTCGAGCGAAGCATTACCCGCACGTTCGCCCAGTCCGTTGATGGTACATTCGACCTGGCGCGCACCGTTGAGCACGGCAGCCAATGAGTTGCCGACGGCAAGGCCAAGGTCATCATGGCAATGCACCGAGAAAATCGCCTTGTCAGAATTCGGAATACGTTCGATCAGGGTTTTGATCAATTCTCCAAACTGGTGCGGAATGTTATAGCCAACGGTGTCCGGAATATTGATGGTACTGGCGCCCGCATCAATGACCGCCTCGACAATCCTGCACAGGAAGTCAGTCTCGGACCGCCCGGCATCTTCCGGCGAGAATTCGACATTATCGGTAAATGTACGGGCCAGCTTGACCGACTTCACTGCCTGTTCGACAACCTGGTCGGGCTGCATGCGCAGTTTCTTTTCCATGTGTATGGGTGAAGTGGCAATAAAGGTATGAATTCGTGCCGAACTGGCATGCTTGAGTGCCTCACCCGCCCGATTGATGTCCTTATCGAGCGCACGTGCAAGGCCACATACCGTGCTGTCCTTGATGGTTTTGGCAACAGCCGCGACTGATTCGAAATCACCCTGACTGGCTATGGGAAACCCGGCTTCAATTACATCAACGCGCATGCGCTCAAGCGCCTTGGCAATGCGCACTTTCTCATCTTTCGTCATGGAGGCGCCGGGGCTCTGCTCTCCATCACGCAATGTGGTATCAAATATGACAAGTTTGTCGTTACTCATGACCTGCTCCGCAAATATGTTGCGATTTTAAACTAGAAATGGGGTGCGTTTCGCCTCGCCAGGACTTTCTGTTCTGCCTTACGGCAGTAGCAGGAAAACAAGCAGGAGAACAGGGAGGAACGCGAACGCAAAAAACGCCGCTTTGACAGACAAAGCATCATAATGGTGTGAAACAGCTTGTTGTGTTGAACCATTCATCAGATGTTTTTTGCGATTAATTCACCTATGGCAGTAAATATAGCGACTCTATTATCAAGAAACACGTCCTTACTAACCCGACCCCTGATTTCCCGACATACAGAGCCACCAGAACAGTTCCGATCACGACGCGGGGCGCCGGCAAGGGCCCAGTCCTTGCCAAGAGTCGCAACGCCGAGCCGGACTGTTCTGGTGGCTCCCTTCGGGCTTGCCTGTGCGTGCCCGCGGACTGCGTTATCGGTACTTGCCGTAGGAATGCTACGGTGGCGTACCGATGCCTTGCCGCG
>DAOWLL010000486.1 GCA_030641945.1 Gammaproteobacteria bacterium
CAAGCAGATATTGCACGGCACACCGACCGGCACGTATAAATAACCATCAGGCCCAAAAGCAATATACTTCCAGCCATGATGCTCATCATCTGGAAGTGCGCTGGTAATCACAACGGGTTTTGGCGGATTAGAAAGACGGCTCTCGATATGGTCGTAACGCAGTACGCGATTCACAGCCGCAACGTATAAATCGCCATCCTTGAAAGCGATGCCGCTGGGCATGTTGAGGCCTTTAGCAATCAGGTAAACCCTGTCAGCTTTGTAATCGCCATTTTCATCGACCAGCGCATGCACCTTGCCGGCATTGCGCGAACCGACAAACACGGTCCCTTTATCACCAAGCGCCATCTGCCTTGCGTTGTCGACCTGCGCGTACAACTCGATCTCAAAACCGGCAGGCAGCCTGAGCTCATCGAGAGGAAGTTCGGCAGTAAAAACCGAGAGTATTCCTGCACTGAGAATTAAATCCAGCATGCACAAAGCATAACAGAATTACTTTCTGCAGCGCGCCTTCAACCCAGTCAGCGACCTGGCAGCTAAACCCTGGCTATAAAGATTTACCCATAGTTACCATGTGAACGAATACCCGGCATTCAGAATGATCGCATCCGTATCGGGCGTTTCCTCACCGGCTGGCACATCACCGTCATCGACTGACTGGTTCATGAGTCCAGCGCGTATCGATAATTCACTGTTCTCTCCGAGCGCATAGCCGTATTTCAGACTCAGCGTTGTCGTGGTCATCTTGGCCAGCCGGTAGTCGCTGCTGACAGTATCCGGCAGCGGAGCGCCCAGCTCCAGGTTATGGACGTAGAAGTCTGCCGCATCCTGCAGGTAATAGCGCACTTCCGGCTGCAGATACCCGCGGCCGATTTCGTAGCGATACTTCAGGTCGAATGTATTCGAGCTAATGCCCCAGTCGTCCCAGAAATAACGGTAGGAGAAATTGATCACATCACGCGTCAGGCTATGCACTGTCTTGAAGTACAGGCTGATGATCTGGCGCGAGTCCGGTCTTTTCTCATAAAGATAAGGCAAATCGCCATTTGTAAACGCGGAGGTGGCAGGCAGTCCCGTCACCGGATTGACGACCGTCACAATCTTGTACGGGTCCGTCAGGTAGCCATCGGACATACCCAGCGAATAATTCAGCTGCACCAGGGTTTTACGGCTGATCACCTGAGTTATCCCCAGGATAAAATCAGTGACTGTTTTGGTATCATCACCACCAACACGATTGGTTCCAGTTCCAGCCGCCCGCATGTTACCCAGGGGCGTTGGTACGCCTCCCACCGGGCTGATGGTGTCATTATTGAACGCCAGGCCCGCAGACAGGGTCGTGTTGCGATTATTGAAATCCTGCAGGTAGGTCGCACTGACACCCAGCGATTGGTAATCATATTCAGTCGAGCCGTTCAGCCCCAGCTTGATTCTCTGCAAGCGGTTAAACGGCAGTGTCCAGTCAACACCGGCAGCAACACGTGTATCCTTGAACGAGTCATCCTGGGGTGTCTCACCGGGTGGCGTGACATAGGATGACGTGCCTGATGGCGTGGTAAATGTCTGCGCTACTGATGACGCATGCGCACCGTTCGGAGTAGCCCCCGTCAGCACATCGACCACCAGTCTCAGGTCGATACGTTCACCATCACCCAGGTCCTTGCTGGCATAAATTGCCGGCTCGAATGCAGAGACACGATCATCACTCTCAGCATAATAAAGCACGGCTGTGTCGATGTCCCACTCCGAATCGGCTGCATTGACCGTGGCAGCCGGCGCTTGCAATAACGCACAGGTGGCAATACCGAGTTCTTTTTTTATGTTGCCTAGTTGCATCCGCAGCCACCCCCGCCAACGGACTGGCCGCCACTCGATGCTTCCTTACTGAAATAGATATGCTCGTCGTAAAAATTTTCGAAATAATCCGGCACAGGCTGCATCGATTTCTTTGCGAGTATATCTTTGTCCCACGGCTTTACCGTATCCATAGAACTGCAACCAGTTACTACAAACAGTACGCCTATATAAATGATGGCTTTCACTGCATTACCCCTTACCGTTGTTGCAGCAAGACTTTAATTGCTGCTTCAAGTTTTGCTTTGTCCTTGTCATTAAATCCGAGATGCGATGCTTGAATGTTTCCATCCCTGCCAATGAGATAACTCCCAGGCATACCACGCAGACCATATTTCTCTGCAG
>DAOWLL010000037.1 GCA_030641945.1 Gammaproteobacteria bacterium
AAACATGATGCGGTCGCGAAAGCGGTCATAATGTTTGCTGGAAGCCTTTTCCACAAGCATGCCGGCATTCTTTAAGTTTTTGATATTACTGGCATTATCTTCAAGGTTGTCGAGCAGGAAATTCCACCCATCGGGGGCGAAGCCGAGTTTGTAGCGCCTGGCTATTTCACCGCTGAGACCACGTTGTTTTAGATATTGAACCGCCCTGTCCGACTGGCGCAATTGCTGCTGATATAAACTCGAAGCCTGCTCAAGCACATCATATAGCGGCTGTTTCTCATCTCTGGCATGGCTGGCAAAATCAGGCGTGTGTTCTCGTGGTACTTCTATATGGTATTCAGCAGCAAGTGTTTCAATAGCGTCGACGAAATCAAGATGCTCATACTCCATTAAAAAGCCGATAGCAGTACCGTGCGCACCACAACCAAAGCAATGATAAAACTGCTTGATCTCACTAACCGTAAATGAAGGTGTCTTTTCATTATGAAACGGGCAGCAGGCTGTATATTCCCGGCCTTTCTTCTTCAGTGGAACACGGGCATTAATGACTTCAACTATATCTGCTCGAGCAATCAATTCATCAATGAATGATTGTGGGATTCTGCCTGCCATCTATATGCTTAAGGAATAAGGTTAACAAAAGAAAGTTGCCGAGGGTTGAATATGCGTTCATATTCAACAATGGCATATCTGTCAGTCATGCCGGCAATATAGTCCGCAACACCGCGTGCAATACCTTCATCGCCTGATTCGTTCTGCATGACTCTGCATTGTTCACGGTTTTCCGGGGGGAGGATTTTTATATCATTCATAAAAGCATCGAACAGGGCTGTGAGGATATCGACAGCTTTTCTGCTCATTCGGTGTACGCGGTAATGCTGGTACAGGTTTTCACGTAGAAATTGTTTCAGTTCCAGGTTTAATGCCGACATTTCATCGCTAAATGACATTAATGGGCCTGGTTGTCTACGAACATCCTGCAGAGATTCAAGTTTTGCTGAGGTGATGTTGTTGCGGCTGGTATCAATCAGGTCGACGACCATGACATTGATCATGCGTCTGATAATTTCGTGAATCATTTGACGATTATTAATGTCTTTGTATTTAGCAGCTACCTTATCGTACTGGTCACGAAACAGTTTAATTTCGAGTAGTTCATCAAAAGAGATCAGTCCGTAACGCAGGCCATCATCGACATCATGGTTGCTGTACGCGGTTTCGTCTGAGAGATCCACCAACTGTGCCTCAAGGCTGGCCTGGGTTTTGTCGATAAAACGCTGCGCAACATCTCCCAGCAGCCGTGCGTTCTTCACCGAGCAATGCTTGAGTATGCCTTCACGCGTCTCAAACATCAGGTTCAAGCCATGAAATTCAGCATATTTTTGTTCAAGCTTGTCGACAACACGAAGTGACTGCAGGTTATGCTCAAAGCCGCCATAATCTTTCATGCACTGGTTTAAAGCCGTTTGTCCGGCATGGCCAAAGGGTGTGTGGCCAAGGTCGTGTGATAGCGCTATCGCTTCCGCCAGATCCTCATGCAGGTGCAGTTCACGTGCAATACTGCGTGCGATCTGGGCAACTTCCAGTGAATGGGTAAGGCGTGTGCGAAACAGGTCGCCTTCATGGTTGACGAATACCTGGGTTTTGTATTCCAGTCGGCGAAATGCCGCAGAATGGATAATACGGTCACGGTCGCGTTGGAACTGGTTGCGGTAAACAGGGCCATCTTCGGGATAAACACGTCCCTTTGAATTCTCATCAGCACATGCATAGGAGGCTAGATTTTCCATAAGATTGCAACAGGTATAATCAGGCCGCGTAACTGCTCTGAATAGCCTCAGCGAGCTGGTCTTGAGTGTAGTCGTTGGTAATAACAGCATGACCGATATCTTTGAGTAACACAAGGCGCAGCACCCCGTCCATTACCTTTTTGTCCACCGACATCAGTTCTACAAAGCGCTCAACACTGAGTTCGGTCGGAGCAGTTGCCGGTAGGTTCGCCTGTTCAATCATTGCGGTGATGCGGTTAACATCTTCTGTACCCAACCAGCCCAACTGCTGTGACATAATTGCCGCCATGCACATGCCGGTTGCAACCGCTTCGCCGTGCAGCCATTTGCCGTAACCAAGGCCAGCTTCAATGGCATGGCCGAAGCTGTGGCCCAGGTTCAACAGGGCACGCTGGCCGCTTTCTTTTTCATCGGCGGCGACTACTTCAGCCTTGTTGCGGCAGGAGACTTCGATGGCATAGGCCAGTGCATCGACATCTCGCGCCAGTAGTTTTGCCATGTTCTGATGCAGCCAGTTAAAGAACGGCAGGTCCCGTATCAGTCCATATTTGATGACCTCTGCAATACCTGCACTGAGTTCGCGCTCTGGCAGGGTGCCCAGTGTCGAGGTGTCTGCGATCACGGCCCTCGGTTGATAGAAGGCGCCGATCATGTTCTTGCCAAGAGGGTGATTGACTGCTGTCTTGCCACCGACAGATGAGTCAACCTGGGCGAGCAGGGTAGTCGGTATCTGGATCAGGTGTACACCACGCTGGTAACTGGCGGCGGCAAAACCTGCCATGTCACCAATGACGCCGCCGCCAAGGGCGATGATGGTGGAATTACGGTCCAGTTTTTTACCCAGCAAAACGTCGTAGATGGTATTCAGGGTTTCAAGGTTCTTGTATTGCTCGCCATCCGGCAGGATGCAGGTTTCGGTATGCTTGCTGGCCAACATGGCCAGTGTTTTGTCGAGATACAGGGGGGCTACTGTTTCATTGCTCACAACCAGCACATTTTTACCGGGGATGTGCTGTAACAGAAGGTCTTCATTGCCGAGCAGGTTCTCGCCAATATATATAGGGTAGCTGCGCTCTCCCAGGTCAACGCTGAGGGTGATCATGTTTGTTGTTTGTGTCTTTGATGTTTTTTTCAAGGCAGTTAATAATAGCTTTTATTACTCCGCGTATCGAGCTATTGCCGGTATCGATAATATGATCAGCCGTCTGCCGGTAGAGCGGATCACGTTCCTCAATCAGTCTTTTGAGGATAGTTTCCGGGCTTTCTTCGCCATGCAGCAATGGACGGTTTTTATCTTTGCGTGTCCGCTCCAGCAGGGAATCCAGGTCAGTATAGAGATAAAAAGTGGTACCGCGTTCAGCCAGGTGCTCACGGTTCACTTTTCTCAACACTGCCCCGCCGCCGGTGGCCAGCACGATATTGTCCATAGCGGTGAGTTCATCAATCGCGGCCTGTTCACGCTTGCGAAAACCTTCTTCACCTTCAAGATCAAAGATCAGCGGGATATTGGCGCCGGTGTGTTCTTCAATCACGCGATCGCTGTCGTAGAACGGCATTTGCAGATCACGCGCCAGTTGCCTGCCAATAGTGGTTTTGCCGGCGCCCATGGGGCCGATCAGGAAGATATTGCTAGCCTTTTTCATCTCACGTGGATTCTACACTGCGGCTATATGCTGCAACAGCGGTATTCAGCAGAGATAACAAAGGGTCTTCACCCCATCAAGTGGGTAAAAATTCAAATGATTGCCACAGAGTCACAGAGAACACAGAGGTTTTAGCCGCCTGCCGCTACACGGCCCCCGCAAAAGACGCGAATGCTGTTGAGGGTGAATAGTTTCGTAGCCTGGATGCCAGCAAGGAACAGGGCCTATGTCCACAGATGAACACAGATATTTAGCAACTTAAAAACGCTTTCATCCGTGTTTATCTGCGTTTATCTGTGGATAATTTGTTTTTAATGATTTGCGTGGGGCCGTGTAGCGGCAGGCGGACAATTATTCCCTGTGTGGTCAGGGTGTTACCATGGGTCTACTCACTGTATTTGGGGTAGACCCATAAAAAAAGAGCCGCTTGAGCGGCTCTTTTTTGTTTACCTGGGAAAGTGCTTACAGAGATAACGTATCTTTGAGGATTTTTGGTGTTACGAAAATCAGCAGCTCTGCTTTTTCATCACTTTCCAGTGTGTGTTTGAACAAATAGCCAATCAGTGGAATGTCGCCGAGGAAGGGTACCTTGTCAACTTCGTTACGGGTAATCTGTTCATAGATACCACCTAGCACGATGGTGTCACCGTTATTGACCAGAACCTGGGTGTCAACCTCACGGGTATCAATACTGGGGATGCCGGCAAAGACTTCACCAACCGAGTCCTGATTCACTGCCAGATCCATAATGATGCGATCATCCGGTGTGATCTGAGGTGTGACGACAATACTGAGTACGGCTTTCTTGAACTCAACCTGTGTGGCACCACTTGATGTTGCCGACAGGTAAGGAATTTCTACACCCTGTTCAATAAAGGCTTCATGCCGGTCGGCTGTGGTCACTCTCGGACTGGAGATGATCTCACCCTGGTTCTCTGCCTGCAGGGCTGACAGTTCAAGGTCGAGCAAGGTGCTTCCCTTCAGGATCGAGAACGCGATGCTGCCAGCAGACAGACCCGCAGTAGGCAGGTTGACGTTAAAGCGGTCAGAGGTGCCGAATGGGATGCCGGATATACCGTTACCGCCATTGTTGATGACATCATCAATCATGCTGTCGGTGGATTGTATTGTGCCGGAAGTGTTACCCGCACCTGCAACGCCGTCAATGGATGTGGTCTTGGTGACACCAACACGGGTGCCAAGTTCACGCACAAAATCATCCTGTGCGATCACGATGCGTGATGAAATCATTACCTGGCGAATTGGGATGTCCAGTTCGGCAATAATTTTTCTGATCTCGGAAATAACTTCATCGGTGTCTTTTACTATCATGGTATTGGTGCGTTCATCGATGATGACGCTACCGCGTGTTGACAGCAGACCACCGCCACCCTCTCCTTCGCCACTTTCTCCGATGAATAGAGGTTCGAGTTCGGTTACTTTGGCGTAGTTAATCGTGAAGAAGGCGGTGCGAATAGGTGCAAGTTCAGTGATTGCCTGTGCAGCTTCAAGGTCGATTTTTTCCTGTGCGGCAATTTCTTCACTGGGTGCGATCAGCATGACGTTGCCTGATTCACGCTTGGACAGGCCCTTGGATTTAAGAATGATATCAAGCGCCTGATCCCAGGGTACATTCTGCAGGCGAAGGGTCAGGTTGCCGTCGACCGAGTCGCTGACGACAACATTAAGGCCGGTAAAGTCTGCAATGAGCTGGAGTACCGCACGTACAGGGATGTCCTGGAAGTTGAGTGACAGGCGGTCGCCGGTATAGCCAAACTTGTCCTTGATTTTCTCTTCCAGTTCTTTCTTGCTGATGGGTTTGAACTCGATGGTGAATATATTGTTCGCCTGATATGAGACATGCTCAAAATTGCGGCTAACAGGTTCGATCTCGAGACGAACAGTACCATCCTGTTCAAAACTGCTGACTGATTTTACCGGTGTGGCAAAGTCGAGCACGTCCAGTGTCTGGCGCAGATTTTCAGGTAGTTTCGATCCCAGGAACTTGACAATAACCTTGCCAAACTCCTCGTTGATGTCCATTGGAATGTTGCTTTCGGTCAAGGTGACAACAACGCGGCCTTCGCCATTTTCCCCGCGACGGAAGTCGATGTTACTGACACCTTTCTGTACGTCGCTGAAGCGTTGTGATGTTCCTGCAGTTGTATCTGAGGTGCTTGTGCTGGCAGTAAACAGGTTGCTGGTTGACTCGCTGTCGAGGGTGATCAGTACGTTTGTTCCTTCTGTGCTCACAGAATATGGAACAACCTCGGTGAGGTTCAGGATCACGCGTGTTTTATCTTTCGCTGTAATAGCCGTTATCGACTGGGCGATACCTATGCCAATAGGCTGTGAGCGTTTGGGCAGATTGCTGCTGGTTCCTGGAAAGTCAAAAGCAATGCGTGCCGGGTTGTCAATGGTAAAGCTCAGTGGCTTATCCATTTGCCTGGTCATGCCAAGTATGATCTGCAGTCGATTTCCAGGCAAAGTGGAGTAGGTGACTGACTCCAGAGTGTTTTCAGCTGCAGCTGCAATACTCATGTTGAACAGCACCGTCAAAAGCAGAAGCAATCTGCTAAATCCCGGGGTTATATTTATTATTCTTCGGGTTGTCCCCATTCTTAGAATGCTCATATCATGCTCCGCTTTTATTCATTACCAATAGCGATGGAGGCATCACGTTCGATATAGCCACCCAAGCCATCTGGAATAATCTCAACCAAATATATCTCGCCCTCGGTGATACCGGTAATAGCGCCTTCGTTCTGTCCCAGGTAGTTTCCTACTTTAACCCGGTGTACAACCTGCTTAGGGTCTTCAATCAATCCCCATAAGTTACTTCCCTGTTCAAGCACACCTACCATGCGCAAGGTATCCAGCGGAAACGATTCAAGAGGCTGTCTTGGCCTGGTCTTATCAGGGCTTAACAGGTCGTCTTTATCTTCTTCTTCCTCAATATCAACCGCAGCTTCAAACGGATCACGCAATTCAGTAGCGCTGTATGTGAAACTTTCGTAGGGTTTAAATTGAGGTATAGGCTTCACGCTGCCAATGTGTGCTGATTTTGCCTGATCAATATAGGCATACAGATCATCTACGCTCTGACTGCATCCTGTGAGTACTGGGCCTGAGATTATGGGCAACAGAATCGCATTAAGTTTTAAATACTTCTTCATGCTATTGGACCTCCAGCTCTGTTTCATCCAGATACTGATAGGTAACTGCTGTGACTTCCATTGAAAGCTTAACGCCGCCTTCTTTATCTGCAGGTTCAATTTCAATATTCTGCAAGGTCACGATTCTGGGCAATGCTGCTACGCCGCTTACAAATTGTGCGAGCTGATGATAACGGCCCGTTACTTTCAACTTGATTGGATATTCAGCATAGAAGTCCTTTGGGATCAAGCCTTCCGGTTTGAACAGCCCAATTTCAAGTCCACTTGAGATTCCAGTTTGTGAGATATCTGTCAATAGGGTCTCGATTTCTGTTTTATTAGGCAACTGCCTGAGAAGGGCGCCAAATGACTGGCGCATTTCATCGAGTTGCTGTTTGTAGGCGTCCAGGTTTGCGGCCTTGGCGGCTTTTTCATCAAACACAATCTTGAGACTAAGCTCTTCTTTCTCAACCTTTTTGAGTTCTTCGACTTTCGGTGTTGTGACCAGGAAGTAGCCTGCTGTGGCAACAATCACGCACAGGGCTACGACCAGGAAGGTTTTTACTATGCCAGGTGCGGTGCCTATATTCTTGATATCATTGATATCAAGGTTATTCAATTCTTCGAGGGAGAATGCCATTAGCCTTCCTCCTCTTCACCTGTTTTTGGTGTTGACTGTGAAGTTGTCAGGCCGAATTCGCTGCTTCTGAGCGTGCCTTTCTTGCTCTCGATCACGGACAGTTTAGGCGTTGCCATCCAGTCAGAGCCATCAATATTGCGCATGTATGCGGAAACGCGGCCGTTTGATTCTGCAACACCGTTAATGTTGATAACGGCCCCTGACTGCTTGATACCGGTCAAAAAAATGCCCTCAGGTACGGTGCGAACGATTTCATCAAACAAGTGAACAATCTGCGGCCTTTTTTGCTGCAATGATTGAATAATATCCATTCTTGAAAGTAATTTTTCCTTGGTTTCTTCCAGTCCTTCGATCTCTTTCAAGGCAACATCAAGCAGTGATATTTCATCTTGCAGTATCTTGTTGCGCTTTTGCTGGTGGCTGATTTGACCACTGATGGTGACATGTATGAGCACTAATACGGAAACAGTCAGGATGACCGAGATACCGATCATCGATGTGAATTGCCGCGTTTTTTCCTTACGTAGCTCTTCGCGCCATGGTAATAAGTTGATGTTTGCCATTTAATCAAAACTCCTCAACGCAAGTCCGCAGGCAATTATTAACGAAGGTGCATCCTTACTCAGTGACTGTGGATTCACTTTCGATGACAGCGACATATTGGCGAAAGGGTTTGCAATTACTGTTTTTACGCCGAGTTGAGATTCAACCAGTTCGTCAATTCCGGGAATCGAGGCGCAACCACCCGCCAATGCAATCAGATCGACTGAATTATGCTGACCTGATGTATAGAAAAACTGCAGGAAGCGGCTTACCTGTTGTGCAATGGTTTCCTTGAAGGGTTCCAGCACTTCTGGGATATAGTTATCCGGCAAGCCACCGCTCTTCTTCAGACGTCCGGCTTCCTCGTAGGCAAGGCCGTAACGACGCATGATTTCTTCGGTGAGCTGCTTGCCGCCAAAGTTTTGTTCACGTGTATATATAAGGTTATTGTTCTCAATAACATTGAGGCTGGTCATGGTGGCGCCGATATCGATGACAGCGATAATCTTGTCCTTGCCGCCATCACCCAGCTGCGAGGTCAGCAGCGGGGCAACATTTTCCACTGTGTATGCTTCAACATCGACGACTTTTGCTGTCAACCCGCCGATATCAAGCGCATCGGTACGGTTTTCGATATTTTCACTTCGAGATGCAGCGAGCAGCACATCGACAGAATCAGGATTATTTGCAGTAGGTCCAACGACTTCAAAATCGAGATTAATTTCTTCCAGTGGGTAGGGTATGTACTGGTCAGCCTCTTGCTGTATCTGTATCTCCAGTTCATTCTCGCTCAAGTTGGCGGGCATATTAATGATTTTGGTAATAACGGCAGAGCCTGCCACAGCCACTGCGGCAAGCCTGGCTTTAGTGCCGGAACGTTTTACCGCTTTCTGGATGGTTTCGCCAATGGCATCGACATCCTGAAAGTTCTTTTCTACCACGGCATTATCCGGCAGTGGTTCCACCGCCAGGCTCTGTACTCTGTAGTTATCCCCGTCCTGTTCCAGCTCCAGCAGTTTTACTGATGTTGAACTGATATCCAGCCCCAGAATAACGGGTTTCTTGCGACTCAGCAGAGACACGTCATCATCCCCTATTCTATTTATTATTAAGGTAGTTATAGAATAATTATATTTATTTGCATTAAATATTAGACGCAAGTATAGAAAATTACTAGTTGCTTGCGTACTAATTTATATCGCCATTGAAGATGTAAATGTCTATAATCTTCATCCCATGGCATATACAAGCCCTATGGACAGCTAACTGTGAATTTTTTTATCAGATTACTAAAAACCGGAATTATTTTTGCACTCGTCCTGTTCACTATTTCAGCTATTGCATTAGCAGGCCTGTATGCGTACCTGAATCCACAGTTACCTTCTATCGAAGGTCTTAGTGATGTCAGATTGCAAGTACCACTCCGGATATATAGCAGTGATGGATCGTTATTGGGTGAATTTGGTGAAAAAAGAAGGAGCCCCAAGACACTTGAAGAAATACCTGTAAGCTTAAGGCAGGCTTTTCTTTCTGCCGAGGATGACCGTTTTTTCGAGCATCCGGGTGTGGATTATCAGGGGATTCTGCGTGCTGTTTTCAACCTGATCTCTACCGGTGAGCGCGGCCAGGGTGGCAGCACCATTACCATGCAGCTGGCAAGAAACTTCTACCTGAGCAGTGAAAAAACCTATATACGAAAATTAAGTGAGATTTTTCTCGCCCTGAAAATTGAACGGGAGCTGAGCAAGGAGAAAATACTCGAGCTCTATCTCAACAAGATCTATCTCGGTAACCGTTCTTATGGT
>DAOWLL010000176.1 GCA_030641945.1 Gammaproteobacteria bacterium
ATATAGAACCCTTCATTGCCCCGTTCAACTGATTTTGATTATCGACCCGCGCTTTACCTTCCGCGTTAAGAATCCCAAGAATCGTCAACTGGCCGGTAATTTCAAGGCCTTTGCCCTTTTCCAGCACAACGGTTGCCTCGGCCATTTTGCCATCGTCGCTGATTATAAAGACGGTGCCGGTCCCATCCAGCCTGCCTCCGGTATCAATTTCGATGTCCAGGTCTCCGCGCACAGCAAAATAGGTAATGTCATTGATTTCCCATGTGGGGCCTGCCGTCAAAGCAAGGTCTCCTCGCATAATGATGGGTGGGGGACCGGGCATCAGTTCATCCAGTCCTGCACCAATGCGTTGTAGGAATACAATCGGCGGAGGGCCACAGAGGATACATTTATTGATGTCTTCTGCCGCTATGTACACCATGTTCAAAAACCCGGACAAGATGCCCACTTCTGCCTCAATGGTAAAAAGCCGTGGGATACCCAGCGAGGCTCCACCGTAGAAACGCTCCTGCTGGGTGTCAAACTCAAGCCAGCCATTTTCAAGCTTATAACCAGAGTTATCCAGGCCTACGTTGATATTCTCAATTTTTCCCCTGAGATCTACCTTTCCACCCCGGTGAAGGATGAAATCCGCATCAACAGCCGTGCCGCCCATATTTTCAGGAAGAGTCATCGATCCATGTAAGACCATGTCTTGGCTTCCGTCTTCTGGCTCAGAGGAGCCAATGGCCACCGACAACCCGGCAAGGCTAAACGACGCATCCTGGAAGGTGAGGCTTTGATTGCCGATCTTAAGGGCGTTGATGGCAATTTCCGCATTGAGCGCATACATGGAGCCGGAGATACTAAACGAATCTTGTGTCACCTCCAGGTCAGCCACCTCGACCACAAAGTCCATGAATTGTATCATTCCATTTTCAAAGGAGATTCTCTCGGCGTCCAAGACCATGTTCTCAATACTCACAGTACCCATGCTTGGTACGGACAAAGTACCCTTGTCCACTTTAAGAGAATTCGCCTGCAAGTCCACGGTTTCCAGAGCCAGTTCGGCTTGTCCAATCTTGATATCCCCGCCAAGAAACTCTACACCATTGGCCTGCGTGACCTTGAAGTGGGTAAACAGATTTAATTGACCTGCATGAAGATAGCCCTCGATTTCGACTCCACCATTAATGATAGTCAGGCTGGAGATGCCTACACTCATTCCTCCTACTGTCAAATCCAGGCTTGTAGAAGTCATACTGTCGGCAATCATTTGATTGGCATCGAAAACGAAATGATCGTCATACAGCGTCAAATGACCATATAGAGGGATGTTCTCCATGTAGAGTTTGCCGGTTCCCGAAACGGTCATGGCAGTGTCGTCAATCGTAAGATCGCCACCAAAGTGGAGAAAATCATTGATGGAGACATTGCCGCTTGCAGTATAGGTGCTTCCACCTCCGGAGACGATACTGTCTGCCACGATGGTAAGACCGCCTACCGTGTGTTCCGTCTGGTCTCCGTTGCCGGCCACAACCTGTGCGCTATTGGAAACCCCGGAACGATTTGGGATTTCATCCACTGCCTTAATGGCAAAGTAATAGGTTTGACCGACATTGAAACCGGTTAAGACCTTGTACTCGCCGGAAGCGCCCATTACAGGTGTCCAGGACTGTGAATAGACTTCTGCCTGGTCCCAGTTCAGGTCGGTAACGGGCTGATCGCTGTAACGCACTTCATAGTGATCGGCAGTGCCCACCACCCCGTCATCACCCGGAGCAGTCCATGTCAACTTCACCGTACCCAGGCCTGTTCCGGTATGTCCTGAAAGATCTGTGATATTTCCGGGCGGGATCATGTCATCGCCGGAAGATATGACTTCATAAGAGACCGGAGCACTTTCCAAGCCACCTGGAGGGTCAAGGAGACGAACCTTGACCTGCCAGTTGCCGACAATATCTGTCCGCAGGGGATAATTTGGAGTCGCAGCGTTGCCATCCACCAGATTGACGCTCCGGACCGGACTATTCACCTCAGAGCTGTCAGGCAAGGTATAGGTCCATACATACGTGGCATAGCTTACATTGCCGATACCGCTCATGCTGCCAAATCCTGTCAGGCTTCCGAATTGCTCCACCTGATTCCCATCAGTCTGAATGTTGATCCCTTGGATGGCATTACCGATCACCTCATATGCTTTCTGTTCTGAAAATACGGATTCCGTGATCTTTAGTTGAATCCGGTACTCTCCGGGCCAATCAGTAGGAACTTCACAGACATCGACATCTACAGTGCCATTGACCATTTCAACGTGCAAAACGCCGCTGCTGTGCAAGAAGCCGTACGGCTTTTCACATATCCAATGGTAGCTCACTGTCCCGTTGCCGTTACCGGTTATCGTGCCGGATGCCTCTATGTTGCCGCCCACCTCGGTCTGCGCGTCGCTTAGTTCAATACTGACAGAGGTGACTTCTCCAGGAGTAACTGTATAACTCTTTTTATTGGATCTTACTTCCGGTGTCTGCTGTACCGTGAGGTGCGCTTCTCCCCAGTCACCGGGCATGTCAGTCGGCAAAACATAAGCCGGCACTGTAACAGAACCGTCTGTCATGACCGCATTCTGAAGTGGGCTGTGGTACCACGTGGCATTAGGCCTCTTCACGTGCCATTGATACCAGACCTGTCCGGTGCCTTCTCCTGTCATGGCCCCGCTCGCAAGTATTTCCTGGCCCTGCATGATTTGATTGGATGAGATTTGAATATCGGCTGAAATGACCAAAGGATCCAATGGTCCACACTGTCCGGCACGGACCGGCCAAACGTAGTAGTTGTAGGACTTATTGCTGAAAAACACGTAGCCGTAGCTCATGAAGACGTTCCACGCATAGTCCGTATGGTAGACGTCGGTAGTAGCCGACCAGTAATAGGACGACTGCACATTGAAAAAAGGGTACTCCTGCGGCAGGGCCGGGTTGTATCGCGAACGGTCAATCAGACTGAACAGTTCTTTTCTGTTAGGCAGCCGCCAGTCATCATAACCTCCTGCCGAGCAACTATAGTTACCGGGATTTGCATTAAAATCCGCTACCACATCAAAGGCGCCCTGCCAGATCCTTGCCCCGAAGCAATTGGCGTCTTTGAGCCACATCAGGCTGGTCAGGTTGTCAGTCACCGTGCCGTCGGCATTGTCCGTAAACCTGGGAGAGGGCCAACTGATGCCACGCCGCAAATCTCCGTCATCACCTGTCCCATAACTGGCCGTCTGTCCTGTCCGCCAAGTCCGAGCGGGTTGGGCATGAGCCATTGAAGAAATACACAAAACACTCAACGCCAGCAACAACATCCCTGCTGTCTTCATACGTACCACCAAGCTTACTCGTTACGTTTGTTATGGTTTTGCTTTCAAGTCGCCATTATTTCATACTTAGCGCTGTTCCTTTAACCTTCTCAAGAGTCGCAATCTTGTCTCTATCCGAATTGACCATGATAATCAGTCGCACGATTTGCCTGGATATATCACGGAGATCGCTGCCTAAGGTATATTTATGATATCTTGAGAAGTTTCTGACCGTATTCTCAAGATAAACCGAGAGATCAAAGGCATTGCGGTATATTGGCAGATGTTCGTATTGAGCCATAGAAAAAATAGTCGAATATTCAAATCATCAAATCACTGTCCAGCACGGACCGGCCAAACGTAGAAGTAGTCGTAGGACTTACCGCTGTAGTACACGCTGCCGAAGCTCATGTAGACGAACCACGCGCAGTTCGTATTGTATGCGCAGGTAGTAGCCGACCAGTAATAGGACGACTGCACATATGTAAAGCCCTGACTGTTGAGCCACGCCGCAGGCGAGGACTCTTCAGCGTTAACAAGGGTTTCAAGTTCAACTATATTGGGCAGAACCCAGTCAGTGTAATTTGCCGTGTAATCCGTGCAATCATAGTTACCGGGATTTGCATTAAAATCCGCTACCACATCAAGGGCGCTCTGCCAGGTCCTTGCCCCTAAGCAACTGGCGTCTTTGAGCCACATCAGGCCGGTCAGGTTGTCTGTCACCGTGCCGTCGCCGTTGTCCACAAACCGCGGCTCCGGCCATTGAACGCCTGCCTGGATCTCTCCGTCCTGGCCGGTGCCGTTGCAGTCGATCACATTGCCACTGGAGTCATAACAGGTTGTCTGGCCTGTCCTCGACAGGTCAACCGTCCCGCCAAAGGACAGTACAGGCAATGCCATGATAAAGACCGCTGTCATAAATACAATCGGTTTTGTCCTGATCATTTGGTTTTTCCTTTTCAGAAAAGTTACAATGGTCATATCAGGCATCAACTTTCTACATTATTTACTGGATATTCGATATAAGCCATTTTTACGTCTAAAGTGCCTATATATTGTGATCAGATGGCGTAAGGTATACAACATGTGGTATGCAATTTCTTATATCAAATATCCAGTCAGATCAATGTCAAGGTCAAGGTGAAATTTGAGGATGAAGCTGAAATCCGGAGGCGGCTTTATTTGTTTCTCACATAGTCCGAAATCCTCAAGGATTTTCCGGATTACATCGGCTTGGAATTTGGCAATGAATCTGATGATTTTCATCTCGACATGACAGCGTGGACACTTAAGCGGATCAACTTCCCATACTTTTCTGATACACTCCCGCCAAGTCTTGCAAGGAATGCGGCGACCCTGTTGCCGTGGCACCGCCACATGGGGGCTGCGCATGCGATTATGGAAACAGGGAAAGATCCTGCTCTTTGCGCTGAGATGAAGCGGGTGATACGTGTTTCAGTCTGCACTTTCAGGGTTGATACGCCGGCTTTTACCAACTGCTTTTTAAAGCTAAATTGCTGCCGCAATGAAAGCCTTTGTCTATTTTATCTGCTGTTTCCTCTATTGAATCATGAGGAACCAGGCGTATAATTGACCCCTGAGGCAGTGATCCGAGGAACCGTGCAGTAAAAGAGGATCTTTTGTTTGCTTTAAGTCGCATGCGTCTTGTAAACGTACGCGGCTTATAAAAGACGCTTGCAGTATCCATAAC
>DAOWLL010000307.1 GCA_030641945.1 Gammaproteobacteria bacterium
CCATTGATGTCTGCATCACAGAAATCGCCACGAATATCAGGCCAAATCCGGCTATTGCATAGCCTGCCGATCGTGTCTTGCCTTTTGCGAACAGACGCATAATGGCGCCGACAAATATCAACGGCAGCATAACCGTGCCAAGCTTGAGTTTGAAACCGACAACAGCGACCAGCCAGCCGGTTATGGTTGTGCCGACATTTGCGCCGAAAATAATGCCCAGTGAAGATGTGAACGTCATCAGCCCGGCGCCGACAAAACCGACTGCGGCGACAGTAGTGGCACTGGAGGACTGCAAAATAGCGGTACTGACAGCGCCGGTAACAGCACCGGATGCCGGGCTCGAAGTAAAACGCATCAAGGCTGAGCGAATTGCATCACCAGCCATTTCTCGAAGTCCCTCGGTCATGATGATCATGCCGAGAAGAAACAGGCCCAGCCCACCCAGTGCCTGTATAGCTATAGAAAGGTTCTCAATCACCCTGGTGTTTTAAGCCGCATGCTGCATCAAGGATTTCGATTTTACAGGCAATATGCGGGTTATAGTTCCATGATCATAGGCAAGGCTTCTGCGAGAAGTTTGTGCACGCTTGCCTTTGCGGTTTTCATGTTAGTGTTGATGGTATCGATCAGCGCTTCTTCCTGATTGCCCTTGCCTGCTGCCCAGTTCACAACCACGGCACAACATGCGTAAGTGATATCAAGCTCGCGTGCCAGCACCGCTTCCGGCATGCCGGTCATGCCGACGATGTCACAGCCATCACGTTCCAGTCGTTTGATTTCCGCGGCCGTTTCCAGACGAGGCCCCTGAACTGCAGCATAAGTCCCTCTGGAGACCACCGGTAAATTCAGCTTAACAGCAGACCTGTTCAGCACCGTGCGTAATTGCTCATCATATGGCCAGGTAAAATCAACGTGAATGACGGGTTCCTGGTTGTTCTCGTAAAACGTCTGGTTTCGGCTATGCGTGTAATCGATGATCTGGTCAGGTATCACCAGGGTTATCGGCGACATATGTTCAGTAATGCCGCCAACAGCTCCGGTCGCGATGATGTGTGTTACCTCAAGTTCTTTCAGCGCCCATATGTTCGCCCGGTAATTGATTTCATGTGGCGCGATGGTATGGCCGAAACCATGGCGATGAATAAAGACAATATCACCGCCATTCATTTTTCCGAACAGCAACGGGCTGGATGTCGCACCGTAAGGCGTATTCACCATTTCACGGTGGCTTACCTCCAGGTTTTCAACAGTGTCCAGGGCACTGCCGCCAATAACACCCACTTTAGGCATGATTATTTTCTCCCGCTTGACTCTGGGTTGATTCTTTATCCAGGTTAATTTTATCTAGTGTGGTGTAACGAATAACGTGTACGTATCAGCGAGACGAGAAGCCGTTAGCTGCAAGGCGCGTCTCGCAGGGAATGGTGCGCCCTTTACAAGAGACGCAACGCCGCAGATGACGGCTTCTCGTCTCGCCCGAAGGGAGGCCCACAAATGCCCCAATACTGCGTTGCAGCCTTTGTTAAGGGAATAGCCATTAACTGCAGGCTGCGCCTTGTCTTGGATCATTTGTGGGCCTCTGATATGTGCACGTTATTCGTTACACCACACTAGCTTGTTACTGCATATATCTTGTTCAGATGCCTCAATTGACCCCTGTAGTCCATTCCATAGCCGAACACATAACGGTCATCTACCTCAAGTGCAACAAATTCACAGCGCATACCGGGCTTCAAACGATCGTGCTTTTTCTGCAACAGTACGGCTGAAATAACTTCTTTAGCACCTTGATCCTGACAATACTGTTCGATAGCAGCAAGGGTATAACCCTCATCGAGGATATCATCCAGTATCAGTACTGTACGATTCTCGAGCTTTTTATGCGGCGTTGCCAGCCATTCAAGCGCATCTCCACTGGTATTGTTGCCATAGCGCGTAGCATGTATGTAATCGAATTCAGCATCGAGCGGCAGCAGCGGCATGATCTTACCAGTAAACATCAAGCCACCCTGCATAACACAGAGCACAAGCGGGACTGCACCACTCAAACGCTCTGTAAGACGCTGTGCGAGCTTATCTATGGCCGAGTCTATATGTGCTGTATCGAATACAAGTTCTGCCTGCTGAAGAACCTGCTGCAGCTCCAGCCTGTTATTTGATGTCCCGGTTTCTATAGTTTTCGATTCAGTCATAGCCTGGTATCACATATGGGAAGAGTTGTTCTACTTACTGCAAAAAATGAAAATGTGCGAAGCCCGGGCAAGGCAGAAATTGATGACAATGTGAAGTCTAACCGATACCGGACATTTTGGGCGCAAGACACGAGTTCACGACTTGATCAGAGGTTCCTTTAGTTTTAAACGTCCATTTCCATCCATGGGGACTGATCCAGCTCAGCAATCATTGCAGAAACCTGTTTCCAGTCATAACTGTTGCGTAATTCAGCGTAGGATATATCACGCTTGCCATGCATACGAATGAGGCGCATTTGTGATGTCGGGTTATTATAGCCCTGCAAGTGTTCAAGCACTTCTTCAACACCCTCGGGATGGTTGCATACAAGCACCATATCGCAACCTGCCTGCAGCGCCTGTTGTGCACGGCTGCCATAACCGCCTGCCACACCCGCCGCTTCCATACTGAGATCATCACTGAATATTACACCCTGGAAGTGCAGTTTTGATCGCAATATGTCCTGTAGCCAGATTGTTGAATAACCGGCGGGCTTGTTATCCACTTTGTCGTAGATAACATGTGCAGGCATAATGCCGCTCAAATCATTCGCAATCATTTTTGCAAATGGCACAATATCTTCCTTAAGCAGCACAGCCAGTTCCCTGTGATCAACCGGGAGCGCAAGATGTGAATCTTCAGCGACAGCGCCATGTCCAGGGAAATGCTTGCCGACAGCGTGCATACCGGCACGCAGCATACCGTGCATGCTGGCATAGGCCAAAGTTGCGACCACATCAGGTCTGGCATGATAGGCACGATCTCCGATCACACCACTGACGCCATGGGCAAGATCAAGTACAGGCGCAAAACTGAAATCGATGCCGATCGCCCTGAGTTCAGCCGCCAGCAGCCACCCGCACTGCTCGGCAGTCTTACGCGCCCTGTCTGCATCATGCTTGTACATCTTGCCAAACACATTGGCCGGGGGCAGCCTGGTAAAACCTTCATGAAAACGCTGAACGCGCCCGCCTTCATGATCGATGGCAACCAGCAAATGGGGTGAACGTGCAGAATGTATTTGTTTAACCAGTTCAGTGATCTGATCAATCGATTCAAAATTCCGAGTGAACAGGATCACGCCGCCAACAAGCGGGTTTTGCAGTAATTCCAGTTCTGTACGGGAGATCTTCGTTGCTTCAAGATCCATCATTACCGGGCCGAGTGACATCAGTTTTTCCTGCTCAAAGTTTGTGCCTTACCCAAATACAGTGGGTAGACCCATGATAACACCCTGACCACACAGGGAATAATTGTCCGCCTGCCGCTACACGGCCCCACGCAAATTATTAAAAACGGGTCTTCACCAAATGTAGTGAGTTAAAC
>DAOWLL010000540.1 GCA_030641945.1 Gammaproteobacteria bacterium
GGCATTGGCGCTGGTGTTGGCGCCGTTATAGCTTACTTTGCGAACAAGGACGAGAGCAGCAAGGAACGTCAAAAACGCATGCTGGCTGCTGCCGGCGTCGGTGCGATTGCCGGTGGCGGTGTTGGCTATTACATGGATTCCCAGGAAGCCAAGCTGCGTAAACAACTGCGTGAGACGGGTGTCAGCGTGGTCAGAGAAGGCGACAAAATCAGCCTGGTCATGCCGGGTAACATTACTTTTGACACCGGCAGCGGAAACCTGAAGTCTAGCTTTTATGACGTGTTGAACTCTGTCGCAATCGTGCTGGAAGAATACGAAAAAACCATTATTGCAGTTTCAGGCCACACCGACAGCACAGGGGCTCGCGACTACAATCAGCAGCTTTCCGAACAGCGCGCCCGTTCAGTAACCAACTACCTGAAGTCGCGCAACATCGTTGACGCACGCTTTGACGTCGTCGGTTTTGGCGAGGATTACCCTATCGCCGACAACAGCACTGCCGAAGGCCGCGCACAAAACCGTCGTGTCGAACTGACCCTGATTCCTATTACTGAACAATCCTGATCACACACAGGCACACTTGAACAAGCACTATTCAAGGGGGCACCAGCCCCCTTTTTTAATGCCGCTTCGATAATTGTTGACTACATTCGACAATCACAAGCAAACTCAGCGCTCATAGCGCATAGTTCCTCAACAACAAAGCAGGAGGCCGGTGATGCATAAATACGCAGCTTTCATACTGATACTATTCAGTTCCATGTTTACACATGCGTTCGCTGATAACACTGCACCATGGGGCCATGGCGAACTCACAGCTACCGAGTATAAGCCGCAGAAAGTTGTATACGATGTCACTACAGCTGAACTTGATATCATGGATCATGTACTGGACCGCACCAGCTATCTGAGCACAATCACCGGTGCCGACCCGTTTGAGCAGTCAATCGTACTGGTATTACATGGTTCGGCAATCAAGTTCTTTGCCATCGAAAATACCGGCAAGTTCAAGCAATTGCTCGTCCGTGCCGAAAGCCTGGTTTCGGGCGAGGTATTAAAAATTAAAATGTGCAAGCTCGCTGCAGAAGCACAAGGCTACAAACCTGAAGACATTCATGGTTTTGTCGAACTGGTGCCAATGGGCGATGCTGAAATAATCAGACTTCAATACGAGGAAGATCATGCTTACATGCAATAAATTTCTAACCATCTGTTTTTCTTTTCTGATTGTTCAGGCTGCTGCTGCCGCAGACAAATACGCACCAACCTCTGTTGATATGGAAGTCAGGCAGGTATCCGAACATGTCTATTATGTTGAAGGTGCTGCGGGCATTGCGACTGACAATGAAGGTTTCATCTCCAATGCAGGCTTTGTCATTACCGGCGACGGCGTTGTCATCTTCGATTCACTGGGCACACCGTCATTAGCCGATAAACTGGTCAGCAAAATTCGCCAGATAACTGATCAGCCAATCCGCAAGGTCATCGTCAGCCATTTCCACGCTGACCATATATACGGCCTGCAGGTATTTGAAGACATGGGTGCTGAAATCAGCGCCCCTGAAGGTGCGCAGAAATACATGCGGTCAGAGGCCGCAAAAGAACGCCTGGAAGAACGCCGGTTCTCGCTCGACCCCTGGGTTAACGAAAACACACGCCTGGTGCTGCCTGATGTCACCGTATCGAAATCAAGTCAATTCACCATGGGTGACGTTACCTTTACCATTAATTACATGGGCAAGGCGCATTCCGATGGTGACATGAGCATGCTGGTTGAACCCGACAAGGTCCTGTTCTCCGGCGACATCATCTTCGAAGGACGTGTTCCCTTTGTCGGCAGTGCTGATACAAAGAACTGGCTGGAAACATTGACTAAACTGGAAACCGGCGGTCTTAACGTATTAATACCCGGTCACGGCCCTGCATCAACCACTCCAAAAGAAACCATCTCGCTGACCC
>DAOWLL010000080.1 GCA_030641945.1 Gammaproteobacteria bacterium
TAACTGATTTACGAAATAACATTACTATTACTGATAATATGTATTTTTTTAGTAACAAGAAAAAATGCTTTTCTCTGTGTCCTCCGTGCCTCTGTGGTGAATAGTCTTTGAATTTGTTCTGGCTGTGTCAGTTCAAATCTGAACCCGGTTTGATATCTGCCAGATCAACTCTAGACTTATACGCTTAATCTGCCCGTTTTTCGTACGTTCTTTCAACGTAGCTGTTGATCATCTGTTCGAATTCATCCGCGATATTATCACCCTTTAGCGTTACGGTTTTTTCGCCATCTTCATACACAGGCGCAACAGGGCGTTCGCCTGTGCCTGGCAGGCTAATGCCGATATTGGCGTATTTGCTCTCTCCGGGCCCATTGACCACGCAACCCATCACCGCCACGTTCATGTGCTCAACACCAGCATAGTGTCTGCGCCATTCAGGCATCTGCCGGCGCAGGTAACCCTGTACCTGGGAAGCCAACTCCTGGAAAAAGGTACTTGTGGTGCGGCCACAGCCGGGGCAGGCCGTAACAAGGGGTACAAACGAGCGCAGCCCCATGGTTTGCAGGATTTCCTGCGCAACAATAACTTCCCGGGTTCTGTCACTACCCGGCTCCGGTGTTAATGATATTCGGATGGTATCTCCAATACCATCGTGCAACAGAATGCCCAGCGCAGCGGTAGAAGCAACGATGCCTTTGGATCCAATACCGGCTTCGGTCAGTCCCAGGTGAAGCGCGTAGTCACTGCGATCAGACAGCGAGCGGTAGACAGTAATCAGGTCCTGCACCACACTCATTTTGCACGACAGGATGATTTTGTTTCCTGGTAAGCCAAGAGCTTCCGCTGACTCGGCACTTTCCAGTGCAGAGCGAATCACAGTTTCGAGCATGACATTGTGGGCATCGTACGGTTCGGACCGTTTTGCATTTTCGTCCATCAGGGTCGCCAGTAGTGACTGGTCCAGGCTGCCCCAATTGACGCCAATGCGTACGACCTTGTCGTACTTGCACGCGAGCTCGATCATTTTCGCAAACTGTGTATCGCGCTTGCTGCCTTTGCCGACGTTGCCGGGATTGATGCGGTACTTGGCCAGTGCCTGGGCACATTCGGGATGGTCTGTCAGCAGCTTGTGGCCATTGAAATGAAAATCCCCAATCAGTGGCACCGGGCAGTTGCTTTGATCAAGTGCATCGCGTATTTTTGCAACACTGGCTGCAGCGTCACTGTCATTTACAGTAATACGAACCAGTTCAGAACCGGTGCGCGCCAGCTGCAGAATCTGCTCGGTGGTAGCGCGAACATCAGCCGTGTCGGTGTTGGTCATTGACTGCACCACAATGGCATTACCACCACCAACAGTTATGCCATCGATATCAACAGCGACTGATTTTTTACGAGGTTTGAATACGTCTGGAAATACCATGGAAAAGCTCTGGTTTCAGGATGTATGATTTTAGCATTCCTGCCGGGCTACAGATAGAATGCGGTTTTTAATCGGGTGATAACAGCGTGAAACTGGGACTGGTCATTAATCCAATGGCAGGAATAGGCGGGACAGTCGGGCTCAAGGGCAGTGATGGCCGCGATATTGTTGAGCAGGCGCTGGGCAAAGGCGCCCACCCGCGGGCGCAGCAAAGAGCGCTGGCAGCCTTGTCTCAATTCAAGGATTGTGTTCATCAGCCTGTTTTCACTGCAGCGGGTGCAATGGGGCATGACGTACTGGCTAAAGCCGGAATTGATACCGAGGTGGTTTACACTGCGGCGAGCGAAATTACCACAGCGAATGATACCCAGGATGCCGTCATCGCACTTTGTGATAGATCTATTGATCTGCTTCTGTTTGCTGGCGGTGATGGTACTGCCCGGGATGTGCTGAATGCGCTCAGACAACATGGCGTTGACGAAAAGCTTACAGTCGTGGGTATACCTGCCGGCTGTAAGATCCATTCAGCTGTTTATGCGGTCACCCCGACACAGGCGGGTGAACTGGTGGCCGGATTGATCAAGGGGCAGCTGTACTCGGTTAAATCCGCCGAAGTGATGGATCTGGATGAAGATGCGTTCAGGGCAGGGCAGGTTAAAGCCAGCTGTTACGGCTATATGAATGTGCCGGTTGACGAGCAGCGTATGCAGGCAATGAAGCAGGGCAGTGTTGATACCGAATCACTGGTGTTGCAGGATATTGCCGCTGACTTCATCGATAACATGCAGCACGATGTTTTATATCTTATCGGGTCAGGAACAACAACAGCGGCATTGATGGAAGCTCTGGGTGTGGACAATACACTGCTCGGTATCGATGCGATTTTCAACGGCGAACTGGTTGCAAGTGATGTTGCCGAGCAGGATATATTGTCATTGCTGGATGATGAAACTTATTCCACTGTAAAAATTGTAGTAACAGCGATAGGCGGGCAGGGCCATCTGTTCGGTCGTGGAAATCAGCAGTTAAGTCCGGCGGTCATCAGGCGCGTGGGCGTTGATAATATTATTATTGTCGCAACACGAAACAAGTTACGCTCCCTGCAAGGAAGGCCGCTCAGAGTTGATACCGGGGATAGTGAGCTGGATGCGGAACTGGTGGGCATGAAGCAAATATTAAGCGGATACGAACAACATACACTTTATCGAATTGGCTAGTTAGAGATTCCTATGCAAGATACAGAATACACAGAAGGTCTGCTGAAATTTATACAGGCATCGCCGACGCCGTTCCATGCGGTAACAGCGATGAAAGAAATACTGGATGCTGAAGGCTTTCAGCCGCTGAAAGAGTCCGAGGTCTGGAGCACTGCTAGCCCAGGGCGTTATTACGTTAGCCGTAATGATTCATCAATTATTGTCTTTAGCCTGGCAAATGAGCTGGCCGAAAACGGATTTCGCATGGTTGGCGCCCATACGGACAGCCCCTGTCTCAAGGTCAAACCCGCGCCTGAAATAGTCAACAACAGCTACTTTCAACTGGGTGTCGAGGTGTACGGTGGCGCCTTGCTCAATCCGTGGTTTGACCGTGATTTATCACTCGCGGGTCGTGTCAGCTATTTAGACGGGCAGGAGCAGGTGCATAGCTGCCTGATTGACTTTGAACAGGCCATAGCCGTCATACCCAGCCTGGCGATTCATCTGGACCGTGAAGCCAATGAGGCTCGCAGCATAAACAAGCAGACTAATTTACCGCCGGTGCTGATGAAGCTCCCGGATGACGACAAGCATAAAAAGGCCACACCTGACTTCCGTGAGCTGTTGTTAAAGCTACTTGGCAAGCAGCACCCGGGAGTCGATGCTGTGAAAGTGCTTGAATATGAACTCGCATTCTATGATGTTCAGCCACCCGCTGTTATTGGATTACATCAGGATTTTATCGCAGGCGCACGTCTTGATAATTTACTGAGCTGTTACACAGGCCTGCTAAGTTTGTTGAAAGCGGGCGCGAATTCCAACTGCCTGCTGGTATGCAATGATCACGAGGAAGTGGGGAGCGTATCGACATCAGGCGCAACGGGGTCATTCCTTAAAAGCGTGTTGCACAGGTTGTGCCCTACTGCGGAAGAACTCGCACGTACAGTTGATCACTCGATGCTGATATCTGCGGATAATGCGCATGGTATTCACCCGAATTTTGCGGATAAGCATGACAATAACCATGGGCCGATCCTCAATCAGGGCCCGGTCATCAAGATCAATGCAAATCAGCGCTACGCTTCTAACAGTGAAACCAGTGCCGTTTTCCGCAACATATGCGATCAGGCAGATGTGCCGGTACAGTCATTTGTAGTGCGTTCAGACATGGCATGCGGGAGCACGATCGGCCCACTGACAGCGGCCGAAACAGGTATCAAAACGATAGATGTGGGCGTGCCGACATTTGCCATGCACTCGATTCGTGAGCTGGCGGGTCGCTGGGACGGGTATTATCTGTACCGTGCGTTGCGCGAATATTTCAAGTAATGACAACTAAATAGCTAATACCTGTTTCATGCTATTTTCTGGGTATCCGGATGCTTGAATAAAACGAGCATAATCATCAACATATTAGCTCGATTGACTTCGAGTCCCGGATTCTTATTCTTTACAGGCATAATATGTTTCTGGTGCTGCATCTCTGAAGCTATGAGTGTCGCGTATGCCAGAACCTCAAAAGAGGAGGCTATGTTATGTTAAGAAGACTGTTCTTTTTATTGCCCGATACAGAACATGCACAAAGTATTGTTAATGAGCTGGTTGAAAGCGGCATAAACACACGGTATATCCATGCAGTAGCTAAGGGTGTCGATCTTAAATCTTTACCCAGGGCCACCGAAAGGCAAAAGACTGATACAACATTCCGACTTGAATGGTTTATCTGGAACGCAAATTTAATGTTGTTTCTTATGGCTCTCGTTGCTTTAATTTCCAGCCTGATGTCAGCTGATTTACTATGGACGGCGGTATCCTTGCTGCTTATGCTTGTGACGTTTATTGCAGGTGGGCAATTTGTTGTGCGGGTCCCTGATGTGCATTTAACTGAATTTACTGATGCATTGTCACATGGCGAAGTACTATTGATGATCGATGTGCCCGGACACCGGGTTGCTGAAATTGAGGATTTTGTACACCATCGTCACCCGGTAGCCTGTGTTGGCGGTGTCGGTTGGGCCATGGACGCATTTGATATGTAGAGGAGGTTTCTAATGGCAATGGCAATCACATTGCAACACTAGCTGGATGGACTGGGTGTTGATTATGAAGTGGTTGCACACCCTTGCAGATAACGGGCTTGATATCGCAGAGGGGGCGCATATATCACCTGATTCATGTTACAGCCGATAATTTTCAGAAACTGATGTCCAACGCAGAGCACGCATCATTCACTAAACCTGCCTGATTTTTTATACAAGACATAATCAGCCGGCTACAGGCCGGCTTTTTTTGTAAATTATTTATCAATACAGGCGCTTAAGTTAAGATACATATATACTCTAAAGTAATTGATAATATTTATCTAAGGCGCTGAATTTAAAAGCATGATTACAGTTAAGAAATCACATAAACTCGATGATGTCTGTTATGACATCCGTGGCCCGGTGTTGCGTGAAGCGCGTCGCCTTGAAGAAGAAGGCCACAAGATATTGAAGCTGAATATCGGTAATCCATCGCCGTTTGGTTTTGATGCGCCCGATGAAATCGTGCAGGACCTGATTCATAACGTGCCCGAGTCTCAAGGGTATAGCGATTCGAGAGGGCTGTACTCGGGCCGCAAGGCTGTCATGCAGTATTGCCAGGAAAAAAATATCGCCGATGTTGAAATCGATGATATTTATTTGGGCAATGGTGTCAGCGAACTGATTGTGATGGCGATGCAGGCTTTGCTCAATAATGGCGATGAGATGTTAATACCCGCGCCGGACTATCCGCTATGGACTGCGTCGGTTTCCCTGTCTGGAGGCAAACCCGTTCATTATCTGTGTGATGAGCAATCTGACTGGTACCCTGATATCGCAGATCTTGAGAAAAAAATAACAGACCGCACGCGCGGTATCGTCATTATCAATCCCAATAATCCGACGGGCTCGCTTTATCCGCAAGATATTCTTGAATCAATCATTGAGCTGGCGCGTAAACATGAACTGATTATTTTCTCTGATGAGATTTACGACAAGATCATTTACGATGATGCAGAGCATCTGTCGACGGCATCATTGGCAGATGATGTGCTGTTCATTACCTTTAATGGACTCTCGAAAGCATACCGGGTTGCTGGATTTAGATCAGGCTGGATGATTATTAGCGGCGCCAAGCTCAGGGCAACTGATTACATAGAAGGCATTGAACTGCTGGCTTCGATGCGATTGTGCTCCAATGTCCCGGGACAGCATGCTATTCAGACAGCACTCGGCGGCTATCAAAGCATCAACGACCTGGTTGCACCCGGCGGACGCCTGTGCCGACAGCGCGACCTGGCATATGACTTATTAACCGATATTCCGGGCATTAGTTGTGTTAAACCCAGGGGCGCCATGTATCTGTTCGCACGTGTGGATCAGAAAGTATGCAAGATAAGCGATGATGAAAAAATGGTGTTAGACCTGCTGATCCAGGAAAGGATACTGATTGTTCAGGGTTCGGCTTTCAACTGGCCAAAATCGGATCATTTCCGCATTGTGTTCCTGCCGCGCGAAGATGAGCTTGAATTTGCAATCTCGCGTATAAGACATTTCTTTACAGAATACGACCAATAAGCCTGGTTGTTTCTGGTATGTCGAATAACTATATCAGGGATAACCTGGCTGCTGTAAAGCAACATATTCATCAAGTTGCTGTTCGATCCGGACGAGAGCCTGATGAAATTACATTAGTCGCTGTTTCGAAAACGCGTTCACTCGATGAAGTAAAACTGGCAATCGATGCCGGTCAAAAAGACTTTGGCGAGAACACTGTTCAGGATGCGCTAAGCAAAATACCTGAACTTAAAGCAACCCGCTCAGAATGGCATTTCATAGGCCATCTGCAATCTAAAAAAGCCAAATATATTCCAGGTAATTTCCAGTGGGTTCATTCGGTCGATAGCCTGAAGCTGGCACAAAAACTTTCAAGCGCAATGGCCAACTCTGCAGAAAACAGCAAAATCAACTGTCTTGTTCAGGTCAACGTGTCTAGTGAAGATTCCAAGTCAGGTTTGAATAGAACCGAGGTTCTACCGTTTATTGATCAGCTGTTGCAGCTGGACCTTGCACGCATTAGTTGGCGCGGCCTGATGACTATTGGTGTACAGGGTGATGACAGGCAGACCCGTGCTGCTTTCTCTGAGCTGAGGCAGATGCTGTATCAATGTCAGCATGAATTCGGTCTTGTGGATTTCGATCAACTGTCGATGGGTATGAGTAATGATTACACCATTGCTATCGAAGAGGGATCGACCATGGTGAGAGTTGGTACAGCGATTTTTGGTGAAAGAAATCTAAGGAGTCTCTGATTAAGTCTGGACGAAGTAGATTGCGATTCAAATTTGAACTGGCCAGCCAGAATAAATTCAAAAACTATTCACCACAGAGGCACAGAGGCACAGAGAAAACCTTTCTTTTGTTAAAAACAAAGCTACCACAGAGGCACAGAGTACACAGAGAATTTTATGTGTATAACTGATTTACGAAATAACATTACTATTACTGACATCTAA
>DAOWLL010000146.1 GCA_030641945.1 Gammaproteobacteria bacterium
AAGACGATCTTGATCTGGAAAAAGACTTGAAAAAATAATTTACCACAGTCGCAGGCTGGGATAAGGCCTTGCCGTTCCCGGCAGTGTGCCTGCAACGCTTCGCTTATGCCGGCCTACGAGTCTAAAGCAGTTCCTACCCACGTAGCCTGGATGAAGTGCAACGAGACTAAATTCGATTGGACTCGAATTTGAACAGCTGAAGGCTGGCCCGCAGGGCAGAATACACGGATGTATTCTGTAATCCGGGGATTCATCGCAGCGATTAACAACCCCGGATTGCACTTCGTTTCATCCAGGCTACGATGCTGAGAAAATAATTCGCCACAGAGAACAGCAACAGTGGCGAGGAACGAGGTTCGAGGGGCAAGGAAAGTACGTAGGAGCGGCTTTAGCCGCGAACAAATCTCGCGTATACAAACAATTCGCGGCTAAAGCCGCTCCTACGGAAAGACAGTGGCTAGTGGCCAGGTTCGAGTGGTGAGGAAAAAGTCGCTGTATGCCTGCCTGTGCAGGGATGACAACATAAAGGAAGTTTTTTATAGAGCTAAAGCGGGAGTCCAGTGTTTTTATCCTTGCCCCTTGCCACTCTTCCCTTGCCCCTGGCGCCTCCGGCGCTAGGCATTATGCGCGCCGCGTATAACATCGGTGACGTTGTGCAGCTGGTGGATCTTGTCCATCACCCGGTGAAGCTGATGCAGGTCCCGGGTCTCGATGGTAACGGCCATGCGCGCCATCTGGTTCTTTTTATCGGACAGCGTGTTTATTGCAATAACGTTCACTTTTTCATCAGCGAGTGTGCGCGTGATGTCACTGAGCAAACCCTGGCGATCAAGGGCTTCAATTAACAGCGTAACTGGATATGTCTGTACTTCGGCTTCGCCCCACTCTACTTCGACTAATCGCAGCCTTTTTTCTTCCTGGAGGTTGAGGATATTGATGCAGTCCTTGCGATGAATGGTGACACCTTTGCCCTGTGTTATGAAACCGACAATCTCGTCACCCGGAACGGGCTTGCAGCAATTCGCCATTGTCGTCAGTAAATTACCGACGCCCAGTACATTAATTTCGCCTGCCGGTTTTTTCTTGCGCAGCGCTCTTGGCACTGACTCAACCGGTAGTTTATCGCCGGTTTCAGGGGCGGAAATCTCATGAAGTGCTGATAACAGTTGTGCGTTTGAAATATCACCGCGTGCCAACGCGATATATATATCGTCCGCCGACTTTTGTTTGAAGCGTTTGAGCAGTGTCTTGATATCGGGGCGTATATTGAGCCGTTTTATCTCACGCTCATAAATTACCTTGCCGTCATGCAGGTTCTCTGCTTCATCCTGTTTTCTGAACCAGCTTCTGATGCGATTGCGCGCGCGTTGTGTTTTGACATAGCCGAGGTGTGGAATCATCCAGTCACGTCTTGGCGCAGATTCCTTTGAAGTCAGGATTTCAACCTGCTGCCCGTTCTTCAGCTCATATGTCAGCTGCACGATATGGCCATTTACCTTTGCGCCGCGGCAGCGATGGCCGACCTCGGAATGCACGGCATAGGCAAAATCAATCGGTGTTGCAGCCGTGGGCAAATCGATAACGCGGCCTTCCGGCGTGAGTACGAACACGCGGTCATGAAACATTTCAGTATGAAAGCTGTCCAGCAGTTCTTCATCTTCCGTCTGATTGGGATCGAGCAGTTTACGCAGAGACTCAATGCTTGTTTCTATTTGCTGATTAACACCCCCGCCTTCCTTGTAACGCCAGTGCGCCGCGATGCCATGTTCGGCAAACTCGTGCATCTTGTGCGTGCGAATCTGTACCTCGATGGGTTTTCCGCCTGGACCATGCACAGCGGTATGCAATGACTGGTAGCCGTTTTCCTTGGGATTGGCGATGTAATCATCAAATTCCTTTTCGATATGGCGCCACTTGCCATGGACCAGGCCAAGCACGGCATAACAGTCAGCAATGGTATCGACTACAATGCGAATGGCGCGCACATCGAACAGCTCATGAAAGTCGCGCTGCTTCGATGTCATCTTTTTCCAGATGCTGTAGATATGCTTGGGACGGCCGTATACTTCCGCTTTTATGCCCGCTTCCTTAACCGACAGCTTGAGCGCATCGACCACGTCACGGATGAACTGCTCCCTGCTGTCACGCGTTTCTTCAAGATACTTGGCAATGCGTTTGTAGGTCGACGGCTCCATGTGCCTGAACGACAGGTCCTCGAGTTCCCACTTGAGCTGACCGATACCAAGCCTGTTGGCGATGGGTGCAAATATATCCAGGCTCTCCTGCGCAACTTCAAAACGGGTTTCAAAATCGACTTCACCCAGCTGGCGCAGGCGCTGAACACGAAATGCCAGCTTGATCAGTACCACGCGAACATCTTCAACCATGGACAACAGCATGCGTCTAAGGCGTTCTGCCTGCTCGGGTGTTTCCTTGTTCTGCTGGTGTGTCTGGATGCTGTGCAGCTGGCAGACGTTGTTTACCAGGCGCGTGATCTTGTCGCCAAATACCGCTTCCAGCTCATCTGCATGCTGTGATTCAATCAGCCGTGTCGTGCTTAACAGGCTTACGATCAAGGTGGTCTCATCAGAGCCCAGTTCGCTCAAAAGCAGGGCGACATCGAGGCTGCTGGGCATGCCGGGGTCCGGCTCCAGCTCCCATACCTGCTGGCAGGCCCTGTAGAGCAGGCTGTCTTCGGCAACGGGCTTGCCAGCGATCTTTTCCAGGTATTCATCGATGGAAAACGTTTGCTGGACGAGATTGTATTGTCGTGTCGCGCGCATGATTACTGCATATCTTACGCGTGCACGCGCCGTGTGGAAATCACCCGTTACAGCAACTGGTGATGTTTACCTGAAGACTTATGTTAACTGGAAGCTTTCTGGCACTCGGGGCAGGTACCGTAAAGTATCAGGCTGTGATCAGTAATCTCGTAGCCCTTGGTCTCGGCAATCTTGGCCTGCTGGCTTTCGATGATTTCATCGACAAACTCTTCTACCCTGCCGCAGCCAATACAAACGATATGGTCATGGTGGCCTTCCCTGTTGAGTTCGAATACTGCCTGGCCACCTTCGAAATGATGACGCGTTACCAGGCCTGCGGCCTCGAACTGGGTCAAAACACGGTATACCGTGGCGAGACCCACTTCTTCTCCCTCGTCGCGCAGCGCCTGGTAAATATCCTCGGCACTCTGATGCCTGACCGATGATGATTCCATCAGGTCAAGAATTTTCATCCGTGGTAATGTGACTTTAAGTCCTGCTTTTTTTAGATCGGTAGATTCCATATTTCACTGCCGGGTAAAAGTAAGTTAGTATCGCGCAGTATTCTAACACTGATGATAATCAATTCCTTGATGTACATTAACAATATTCTCATTCTCTTTCTCAGAACTTCGGCCCTTAGTGCAACACTATTGCTGCTGAGTGGCTGTGAATTAGGGCTTATCCAACCGCATAAACTCACTATTGAGCAGGGTAATTCAGTTTCACTGGAAGAATTTGAGTCACTTTACACGGGCATGACCCAGACTGAAGTGCTGGAAGCCATTGGCGCCCCCATGCTGAAGGACCCGTTTCATGCCGACCGATGGGACTACGTCTATCGCCAGAAACCTGGCAAGGGCCGTGAAAGGAACTCGCATTTTACGCTTTATTTCAGGGACGAGATCCTGGTCAAGATTGATGGGGAGAATTACAAGGAATATTGATTTGCCACAGAGGGCACAGAGAACACAGAGTTCTTTTCACCGCAAAGACGCAGAGGACGCAAAGGTTTTTGTTGTAAGTAGCGACTAAAGCCGCTGCTGCCTATGTAGCCCGGATGAAACGAAGTGTAATCCGGGGATTCAAACATGATTGCACGGAACAAACTCCCGGATTACGCTGCGCTTCATCCAGGCTACCGCAATTTAAAAACACAAACCTCTGCGTCTCTGCGCCTCTGCGGTAAATAATTATTTTTAGCCCTTATCGGTACTGCCACCCTTCCGGGTAGCCTTGCCCTCGGCTGCGCGTTTGCGCCTGACTTCCTTGGGATCGGCAATCAGCGGCCGGTATATTTCAACCCGGTCTCCGTCGGACAATACGGTTGTCATCGCTGCAGCCTTGCCAAAGATGCCTACCTGGCTGTGCTCGATATCGAGTTCCGGGAACTCCATCATGATCCCTGACTGCACGATAGCGCCGCCAATAGTCGTGCCGAGATCGACATTGACCGGAAGAATGACCTGCTTCTCGGGCAAGGCATAAGCAACTTCAACATTGATTGTTTCAACCGCGCTCACCGTACACCTCTACCGCTCTTTTACTGAAGGCATCGACCAGTGAATTTGCTATTTGCGTAAATACCGGCCGGGCTGCAAGCGACACCAGGCCACTGTCAAACTGAAATACCAGGTCAAGTTCTATTTTACATGCATCATCCCGTTTCAGAGGATGGAATTTCCAGGCGCCATGAAGTGTTTTAAAAGGGCCATCGACAAGAGTGATCTCAATTTTATTATTTTCGTGCAGCTTGTTTTTTGTGGTGAAACTTTTTTTTAATGCACCGCGGGCAATTTCCACGCGGGCTATCATTTCAGAATCAGACTCACTGATCACTTTCGACGATTTGCACCACGGTAAAAATTTCGGATAAGTGGCAACATCATTCACCAGTGTATACATTTCTGCTGGTGAATAATGCACCAGTGCACTGCGTTTTATATGAGACAATTAAATATCCTGCTTACAAGCTTATGACGCCGATAACATTGAGGAACACAATGATAACCGCAATCGGCGTAATATACTTGACCAGGAACAACCACACTCGATAGATACTGTTATAGGTATTCAATTCATCCCGCGTCGAGTTCTCACTCATCAGCCAGCCCGCAAATATCGCAATAAACAAACCGCCCAGCGGCAGCATCAGGTTGGCCGTGACAAAATCGAGCGTATCAAAGAAGTTTTTATTCTCGAACAGGAACGGTACGCTCCAGGTGTACTCGGACCAGAGACTGAACGAAAGCACAGAGCCGATGCCCATCAGCCAGGTGAAAACACCTATCCAGACTGAAGCATAGATTCAATTCATGCCGCGGTTTTCCACCAGCCAGGCAACGGCTGGTTCAATCAGCGATATGGCAGATGTCCATGCGGCGAATGTGAGCAATACAAAGAAAGCGGTTCCTATCATGGTACCGGCTTCCATGTGGCCAAAGGCGATGGGCAGCGTTTTAAAAATCAGTCCCGGCCCCGCGCCCGGCTCAAGACCGTTGGCAAACACGATTGGGAATATCGCCATTCCTGCCAGTAAAGCTACTGCAGTATCAGCGATTGCAATAATTACTGATGCCTGGGCAATCGATGTGTGCCTGGGCAGGTAAGAGCCATACACCATGATGGCGCCCATGCCCAGACTGAGCGTAAAAAAGGCATGACCCATCGCAATGAGCACGCCCTGTCCGCTGATTTTTCCAGGTGTAAACAGAAAA
>DAOWLL010000373.1 GCA_030641945.1 Gammaproteobacteria bacterium
GAAAATCCAGATTTGCTCGCCATCTGAAACAATCTCCTGCGGATAAGGCTGTGTATAATTCCAGCGAAACTTGCCCGGGCGTTGCAGATAGAACTCACCAGCAGACTCCTGCAATAATCTGCCGTCACTGGCTTTCAGTGTCTGCTTGAAGTTCGCCGACATGGTCTGCGTTTCCGTTAAAAACTTGTCGAGCAGCACCCTGCCCTCGCCAGCATAAGCATTCCCGCCTGGAAATGAAAAAATAATGACTAATTGTAGGGTGCAATAGCGAAGCGTATTGCACCACGCGATTAATGCGATCTGGTGGGTTGCGGCTTTCGCCTAATCCACCCTACGAGAATGGTAGCTTTAATAAATAAAAATATTCGCGTTCTTTGCGGCCAGCTATTATTGTCTATAACTGTATATTCTATTTCTTACTGGCCAGTAAGCTTTCCAGTACATCATTGAGAAAATCAAAGCCGCGTTGGCTGGTGCCAAGTCCTGTATCGGTTGCAACCAGCAACTCTGGATCAACTTTTTTACAGTCTTTGAGTAATTGTTCTGTGGTTATTCCGGTGCGTTGTTCAAACAGCTCATAGGTAAAACCTTGACGCAAACGTAGTGCATTCATTAAAAATTCAAACACAATGTCCGCTTGATCAAGTTTGTTAGCACCCGAGCATGAATCACCCAGCATTGCATGTTTGATGTAGGTGGCTGGCTGGCGCTGCTTCCAGCGACGCTGAATAGATGGGCTGTTAATGTCGGTTAATTTCCCATGAGCGCCGGCACCGATGCCAATGTAATCTCCAAAGTTCCAGTAGTTGATGTTGTGCCGACACTGTTTTCCGGCTTTGGAGAATGCCGATACTTCGTATTGCATATATTCATGCTTATTAAGTATGTCATGACATCGCTGCTGCATATCCCAGATAGTGTCAGTTGCCGGCAGCACAGGTGTGTGTTTATGGAAATACGTGTTGGATTCGATAGTTAATTGATAATGTGAAATATGGGCAGGTTGAAATTTACAGGCTAATTCAACATCCTCAACCGCTGCTTCCATGCTTTGCGTGGGCAAGCCAAACATCAAGTCAAGATTGATATTGTCGAAGCCTGCAGCATATGCAGCATCAATGGCTTTGATTGCTTCATTACCGTCATGTATGCGACCGAGTCTGTGCAGCTTGTCATCATTGAAACTCTGGATGCCAATTGATAAACGATTGATACCCGCTGATTTGTAATCTGAAAACTTCTGTTGTTCAAAGGTGCCGGGGTTGGCCTCAAAAGATATCTCTATATCAGGTGCTAATGATGTTTTTCTGCTGATACCTTCGATAATGTTATTTATGGATTCAGCAGAAAACAGGCTGGGAGTGCCACCACCGAAAAATATACTTTGTAATTCCCGCTGACTGTTTAGCTCAAGCTCCTGCTCCAGATCTGCCATTAACGCAGCTATATACGCTGATTCATCGAGCGCATTGCCTGCTTCATGCGAATTGAAGTCGCAATACGGGCATTTACGTACACACCAGGGTATGTGCACATATAGACTCAAAGGCGGTAATCGCAATAGTGAATTTTTATTCATGAATAGAAAATGAGAAATTAGCCACAGAGGTCACAGAGTACACAGAGGCTGATATTTATTTTTTTGATCTGGGCAACAGAGCAGTTGTAGGAGCGGCTTTAGCCGCGAATAGCCGTAATCGCGGCTAAAGCCGCTCCTACAAAAAACCTCTGTGGCAAACAAAAACAAGTTTTAATTAATCCAGTAAGGCACTTCCTGTGCTTTTAAAAATTCTTCCGCCCGCTTACCCTGCAGCAGTGCCAGTGTCGATAACATGCCGGCCTCTATGCATGTAGGTGCGGCAATACTGACTGTATGTGGTGGGTCTTCAACAGGCCAGCCCGTTTTGGGATTTAACACATGGCAGTAACGTTTGCCGCCCTTTTCTAGAAAGCGGTGTTCATCACCGCTGGTCGCAAGTGCGCCTTGCTTCAGTTTGATGACGCCAATGGGCGCCGATGGGTCGCTGGACAAGCGGCCAATGGTCCATTGAGCCCCGTCCTTTCTCGCTTCGGTAATTGCAATATCGCCACCAAGGTTTATCAATACACATGCCTGGGATATTTCGCGAACGAGCTGCGCGCAACGGTCAACCGCATACTCCTTACCAATGCCACCCAGATCAATTTCCATTCCTGGTACAAGTTTCAGCTGTGGATTATTCCAGCTGACTTTATCCCAGCCGATTATCGGTAACAGCTCATCGATTTGATCCTGGCCTGGAATATTGTCGCTTTGGTCGAAACACCATGCTTTGCGCAGTACGCCCGAAGTCACGTCGAACATACCGTCGCTCATCTGAAACAGCTGATCTGAAAAGTCCAGAAGGCGTGCAGTTTCAGCATCTACCTCGATAACTTCACCGTTTGAGGTGTTGATCTTGAACGTAATGTTATCGTCACGGTAACGCGAGAACTTTTGTTCGATGCGCCATGCTTCGGCGGCAACCACGTTTACAATTTGTTCCGCTTCATTACGGTCATCGGTTTCAATAATAACTTCGCACGGACTGGCCATGGCCTTGAATGTGCCATGCCAGTTGTTTTGTTTTTGCGCGAGGTTTACTGATTGCATCAATACGGGTTTATAGCCTGTTTCACCAGGTTTATGCAGCATGGTTTTATAGTGTGCTTATTATCAGTGTTAGTAGAAGGATCTACAAATATATGCGATCGGCTGTAAGCAGTGCAAAGGTGAAATAAAAAACGGGTGCCGATACTTTGTATGGGCACCCGTCTATGCGAGGTTTTTGATCAATTATCCTTGCTGCGTGTTTAACGTTCCGGGTTATGTGTTTGCATGGCGATTACAGTAATAATTAAAGCCATTGCGATCACAGCAGCAGATATGGTGAATGCATCAATAATCATGATATTTACCTCTCATATCTAGCAGTTAATTAGTATATACGATAATTCTAATAAAA
>DAOWLL010000157.1 GCA_030641945.1 Gammaproteobacteria bacterium
CTTGGCCTTGCTCTTGTCGTTCGTATAAAAGAAGCATACGGCACCATCGAAGAAGATGAAATTCACGAGCAGGACATGTCTCTGTGATTGAGCAGCACCTGAGCCTGCTCCTGGTTGTAGTACCATTACTGGCAGCACCCGTAACGGCGATACTGCCAAGTGGCAGACTGCCCTGGCTACTGACCCTGATAGTCACCTGGTTATGCCTGGTAATAGCCTGCTGGCAATTGTCAGTTGTTATAGACGGCAGCGTCATCAGCTATGAACTTGGCGGCTGGTCGCCACCCTGGGGTATTGAATATCGCATTGATGCAATGAACGCATTCGTTGCACTGATAGTGTCAGCGATAGCGGCTATTACCCTGCCCTATGCTCTGCTCAGTGTAGAAAAGGAAATCCCCCTGCATCAAACCTCACTGTTCTATTCAATCTTTCTTTTGTGTCTTGTAGGCCTGCTGGGCATTACGCAAACAGGCGACGTCTTCAACCTGTTTGTATTTCTTGAAATCTCTTCACTTTCTTCTTATGTACTCATAGCAATGGGTGAGCAACGTCGTGCACTGACCTCTGCTTTTCAATACCTGATTATGGGCACAATTGGCGCGACCTTTTTGTTAATAGGCATCGGTCTTGTTTATGCAGAAACCGGAACGCTGAACATGGTCGACCTTAACCAGCGCCTGCATCCGATACTGGATCATCGAACCGTGCATACAGGCTTTGCTTTCATCGTGGTGGGCATCGCACTGAAGCTGGCATTATTCCCACTGCACTTGTGGCTGCCCAATGCGTATAAATATTCACCCTCTGTAATCAGCGTTTTCCTCGCCGCCACTGCTACAAAAGTGGCGGTATACATAATGCTGCGTATGGTATTTGGCGTCTTCTCCAATGACTTTGTCCGCATTACTCCAACCGATCATATGTTCCTGCTGCTGGGTGTTTTCGGGGTCATCCTGGCTTCGGTCGCCGCCATCTATCAAACCGATGTCAAACGCCTGCTTGCCTACTCCAGTATTGCGCAGGTCAGTTATATGGTGCTGGGTATGGGACTGGCATCAGTGCTGGGGATAACGGCCACTCTTGTACATGTATTCAATCATGCACTGATGAAAGGCGCACTTTTCATGGCCTGCGGCGCCCTGGTCTACCGGGTCGGTTCAAGCAGATTTGAAAAACTCAATGGACTGGGCCGGCAAATGCCGTGGACTTTTACAGCTATCTTCATCGCCGGCTTAAGCCTCATTGGAATACCCGGTACCGCCGGTTTCATCAGCAAATGGTATTTCGTGCGTGCTGCACTTGAGCAGCAGTCATGGTTTATTGCGCTGGTAATTCTACTGGGGTCACTGCTCGCTGTTGTGTATATGTGGAAAATTGTTGAAGTAATGTTTCTACGCCCAGTATCAGATACAGCACTATCGGTTAAAGAAGCACCCATTTTATTACTGATACCGATGTGGGTGCTGGTCATTGCCAATATCTATTTTGGTATCAATACTGAACTCACAGTGAATGTTGCTGATTCTGCTGCAAGATTACTGGGGGTCGCTGCATACCATGAGTGATCAGCAGCTGCTTCTGTTAGCGGTATTTTTACCGTTTGCCGGCGCCATTGGCGTTATGCTGTGCCGTCGATGGCCTAATCTACGAGAGGCTGTCACTTTAACCACGGCTGCAACTGTATGTGTTGTCGTTATAAGCCTCTATCTGCGCTTTCTTGATGGAGCACTTCTAGCTGTTGATATCGCCGAGCCGCTACCGGGTCTAACCATTCGCTTCGAAGTGGAGTCACTGGGAATGCTGTTCGCGCTGGTGGCCAGCACCTTATGGCTCATCACTTCGGTTTACGCCATTGGCTACATGCGTGGACACCATGAACTTAACCAGACCCGCTTCTATGCCCTGTTCGCTATTGCCATCGGCAGTACGCTTGGCGTTGCATTTGCCGGAAACCTGTTAACCCTGTTCCTCTGGTATGAGATCCTGACAATAGCCACCTATCCGCTGGTGGCACACGCAGGTACTGATGAAGCTCGCCGCGGTGCCCGCACCTATGTTGGAATACTGCTGACGACCTCTATTGTTCTGTTATTACTCGCCATTCTGATTACCTATACCATAACAGGCAGTCTGGATTTCCGCGAAGGCGGTATCCTCGCAGGCAAACTTGACCCGGCATGGGCAGGCCTGCTGTATGCGCTGTTTATATTCGGCATTGGCAAGGCAGCAGTGATGCCATTCCACCGCTGGTTGCCGGCCGCCATGGTCGCGCCAACACCTGTAAGCGCATTGCTGCACGCTGTTGCCGTGGTCAAGGCGGGCGTTTTCACCGTATTGAAAGTAACGATTTATATATTCGGCACAGACTTTATTACAAGCTCAGGTGCGAATGACTGGCTCATCTGGTTTGCCGGCAGCACCATCCTGTTGGCATCGCTGGTCGCCATGACCAAGGACAACCTCAAGCTACGCCTGGCCTATTCGACCATCAGTCAGCTAGGTTATGTTGTCCTTGGCGCACTGCTGGCGACCAACATGAGCCTGGTTGGCGGCGCCCTGCATATTTCCATGCACGCATTTGCCAAGATCACATTATTTTTTGCTGCCGGCGCTATTCTTGTGGCTGCGAATAAGAGCGAAGTCAGCGACATGGGCGGCCTCGGCCGCGCCATGCCGATTACCTTCGGCACCTTTCTGATTGGCAGCCTTAGCATCATCGGTTTACCGCCTTTCGGCGGCATGTGGAGCAAGTGGTACCTGGGTTTGGGCACCGTCGAGAGCGGACAATGGTTACTGCTTTGTGTGCTGCTGATCAGCTCCCTGTTAAACATCGCATACCTGCTGCCTGTTCCTGTGAGGGGCTTTTTCGGCAAAGCCAGGGATGGCACAACATACACTCACATAAGAGAAGCACCCGTAAGCTGCCTGATAGCAATGATGATTACATCGCTTGCCTGCCTGCTGCTGTTTTTCTACCCTGATCCTTTTTATGAGCTGGCCTTGAACGCTGCCGGAGGCAAGTGACATGAACGAGCCAGAGTCAGAACCAGAACAGAAGCAACACCTGTTCGACAATCCACGCAATGTGTCGCTAGTAATACGCGGCTTATATATTATTTGCATTCTGCTGTTCCTGCTTGACTTTATTTTGCATCGACATGTCACACGCGAATGGGAGGGCTTTACAGGTTTTTACGCCCTGTTCGGATTTATAGCCTACGTGACAATCGTGCTGACAGCCAAACAGCTGCGCAAGATTTTGAAGCGCAAGGAAGATTATTACGATGTGGATGAATGATCTTCCTCCTTTTGCTCCATTTTTCATTGCCGCCCTGCTGGCATTAATAACACGTGGCTGGTTGCGAAGTCTAATCGTGCTTGCTACACCCGTTTTGGGCGGACTGCATCTCTGGTTAGATGTTTCACCTGGAATTGTCACGACTGTATCAATTCTAGAGCATGAACTGACCCTGATGCGAGCTGACCGCCTCAGCCTGCTGTTCGGTTACCTTTTTCATATAGCTGCATTCATAGCTGCCATCTTTGCATTGCATGTGCGTGACACAACTCAGTCTGTTTCAAGCCTGCTCTATGCTGGCAGTGCTTTGGGCGCAGTATTCGCCGGCGATTTGATTACTTTATTTATATTCTGGGAATTGCTGGCAATATCATCCGTTTTTCTGATATGGGCTCGCCGTACCGAACGCGCAATTCGTTCTGGTATGCGCTACCTGGTCATTCAGGTTTCCTCAGGCTTGCTGTTACTCGCCGGTGCAATAGTGCAGTATTATCAAACCGGCTCGCTTGCATTTGACTTTATCGGCCTGGAGGGAATCAGCGGCTGGCTGATATTTCTGGCCTTCGGCATCAAGTGCGCATTCCCATTGCTGCATAACTGGCTTACAGATGCCTATCCTGAAGCAACACCGACCGGAACTGTTTTCCTGTCAGCATTCACCACCAAAGTTGCCGTGTATGCATTGGCACGCGGCTTCCCCGGTACCGAACTTCTGATTTACATCGGTGCAGTGATGACATGCTTTCCGATTTTCTACGCAGTCATCGAAAATGACCTGCGGCGGGTGCTTGCTTACAGCATGATTAACCAGCTTGGCTTTATGGTCTGTGGTATTGGCATTGGAACAGCGCTCGCACTCAATGGTACTGTTGCGCACGCTTTCAGTCATGTTATCTATAAAGCCCTGTTATACATGAGCATGGGGGCCGTGCTCTATCGAGCAGGCACTGTTAAAGGTTCTGACCTGGGCGGTTTATACAAGTCAATGCCGAAAACAACATTACTGTGTATTGTTGGGGCTTGTTCAATATCAGCTTTCCCGTTATTCAGCGGTTTTGTCAGTAAATCGATGGTAATGGCGGCGATGATTGAGGAGGGCTATGATTACCTTTGGCTGGCGCTGCTGTTTGCGTCTGCGGGTGTATTACATCATGCCGGCATTAAAGTTCCATATATTGCGTTCTTTGCCCACGATTCCGGTATTCGCACACAAGAAGCACCGCTCAACATGCTTATTGCCATGAGCATCGCGGCAGCGCTATGTATATTTATCGGTTTACAGCCACTGTATCTATACGCACTGCTGCCATGGGAAGTTGAGTACTGGCCTTATGATACAACCCATGTATTAACTCAATTGCAGTTATTGTTGTTCGCGGCACTGGCCTTTGTCTGGCTGCATAAACAGGGACTGCATCCGCCTGAGATGTCTGCAGTTAATATTGATGCAGAATGGATATATCGTAAATTCATGCCCGATACTGCGCGTTCTGTGTTTAGCTTTTTAAAGAAAACCGGCAACAGCATTGAAGATACATTTCACAACACATTGAAAGATGCTGTCAAAACAATGATAAGTACGCGTCTTGGGCGTTTTAATCTGGCCGCGAGCTGGCCAACAGGCAGCATGGTTTTCTGGATAGCAATCATTCTTGGCATTTTTCTAGTTGCCGATGTTATTACATTGAATCTGCCAGTAACAACCCGGCAGTAATCAATTACAACGCCTGAGACAATACTTTAACGGGTCTTCACCACTTTATGAATCATATTCATAGATGCCGCTGTTAGCTATCATTGTTTAAAGATACGAGTGGCTTATGTGCTGGCAAATACGCGGAACCTGTTCCTTCCCGTGCACCAGTACAGCAGGTAGGCGATTGTCGAACTTTGCATACCACTTCAAGAGACCTGCCTGATCTGCATGTGCAGACAGCCCCCCGAGCGTGTGCACCGCAGCGCACCCCTCGCCTGGAAGCCGGTCATCCGGTTATTCGAGGGTCACCGGTGTAA
>DAOWLL010000391.1 GCA_030641945.1 Gammaproteobacteria bacterium
ATTAAAGGGGTCGGAGTGATTTAATTTTGACCAAATTCCATCACCTGATATAGTTAAGCCAATACAGCAGGAAGCTGTTTTCAACATAACACAAGGAGTGTGCCATGCCCCGTAAACCTCGTATGTACTTGCCGGGTGTTCCAGCCCATATCGTTCAACGCGGCAACAATCGCGATGCCTGTTTTTTCTCCGACGACGACTACCTGTATTATCTTGAAGTTCTGGGGCAGGGGTTACGCCGTTATGGCGTTAAACTTCATGCTTATTGCCTGATGACTAATCACGTCCATCTGTTGATGACCCCAAAGGATAAAGTGGGCATTTCACGCGTGATGCAGCATCTTGGTCGACTGTATGTCCTGTATATCAATCGTACCTATCGTCGTAGCGGTACCTTATGGGAAGGCCGTCATAAGGCCAGTTTAGTCAACGCAGAAGAATATCTGCTGACCTGTTATCGATACATTGAATTGAATCCAGTTGCGGCAGGAATGGTCAATACACCCGAGCAGTATCATTGGAGCTCCTATAGATGGCATGCCTGGGGCAACAAAAATATATTCATACACGATCATGCTCTCTATCTACAACTCGGCTCAACTATTAAGGATAGACACGATGCCTATCGTGATCTATTTAAATTAGATATTCCTGATGAAGACATTCACAAAATCAAAAAAAGCTTGGACTATAACTATCCATTAGGCAATGATCGCTTCAAGCAGCAAATCGAAAACGCTTTGGGGCGAGCTGTTGGCCACAATCAGCGTGGTCGACCAAATGACACACTAAAGATTGGTTAAAATTAAATCACTCCGACCCCTTTATCGTTAATGGGCGATCCCTTTAATTCGTTTTATAGAAACAAGAGCATAAATCCTGAATGTGGGTGGTATGATTTGGCTAAATCGTGAAGTTTATTGGCGGGTTGTAGAAAGGGAAGTGATATATTGTGGTAGCTATGTTTAACCTGGGTTAGAAAAGGTGTTTATACTTCCTATACTTCACTATGGCAGATGACACTGTGGCTGCATCCGACCATCCAATCACCCCGGCCGGGATGAGGCGAGCCGCCGAAACCATCAATGATTCGATACCGGAAATCGCTAAGCAGTTCAAAACCTTGGCAGATCATCTCGAGTCGGTGATCGTCTATTTGCAATCGATAGGTGAGATCGTCATTACCGGACCCCATCAGCAATTCGCCCTAGCCGCGCAAAAAGAAGGTAGGAAAATCTGGAATATCACCGGCGGGAAACAGCGTTTGCAGTGGGTCTTGCATCACGCAGAAGGTCTCGAGGTTACCGAGGTGGCGATTCTATCCATGCTCATACATTGCGAGGTTCATGAATCCCAATCGAACGAGCTGAGGGCCATTAACCAACAGATCATGTTATTCAAATGGCAAGAACTGTCCAGAAGGAATCTCAAACGAGCCCGGGTTGCAATTGAGACGATCACCGGCGACGAAGAATGCCAATCAGCAATGAGAGAATACCTGCAGCTGGTTGACGAACAAAAATCTAGTGCGGGTGGGATATTCCGACTGTACAACTATATTAATCGCTACCGCAATCTCGGGCTGAATAAACAAGAGGAAAAAGGGAGCGTTTTATACCCTTTTTCGTATTTCCTCTCACATGAAGAGCGAGATCATTATCAACCGGAAGCCTATCCGGACATCCACTTCGAATTCAGCGCTGCAATGTACATGGCCACTGACATCAAAGGCGAAACACTAAATCGAATACAACGAGCCCTCATTGGCTTACTACCGGTCTACTTCGCTATAACCCCGCCGGAGAAGGTCGTGGTGACAGCGGATGCGGGCCTGACGAGAGAAAAGCTCGCTGCTTTCTCGGATGATACTGGTACGCTCTACATCCATTGGGCCGGGTTTGATCGGCTGTAGGGGGTTTCATCCAGGGGTTTCGTGTCCAGCTCTGGGTGATCCTCGCTTGCGCCGCAATGAACAAAGGGGTCAGACCCCTTTACCTAGTCTAAAAGCGTAGAAATTGGAAAAGGGGGACAGATTTATTTTTGGCTGTTTCAGAAATCAGGGGATAGTATCCTTATTTCACTGGTACAAGCATTAACACACATGAATAAGTATACTGTTCCCCTTATATGATCAATTTGTATAAATACTGCTTGGAGAAATATCATGACATTGGCGACTGACGTATATGAAAACACTTCTGAAGCCTTATCAGCAGTTATTGAAAAAGTGATAAATGATGAGGAAATCGCGCAACCGGCGTCACTGGCGAGTGTGCGCGAGGAAGTATTAAAAGGGGTGAAGACCGTCACAATTCCGTTGAACAGGTTCTCTGATGATCAGATGCAGGAATTACGCGACGAAATTGACTACCTGATTGAGGAATATGGTAAAGATGCCGCTGCAGTGCGTTTTTTCAAACCACGTGCGAGCCAGGCACTCACTCAGCTGATTGATGCTGGCATTGACAAGCTGGATGAACCGAGCCTGGCTCAGTTGTTTGATGAGCTGGAGAATGGACTGTTAGCGAACCTGATAGGCAAAGGCGAACTCGATGATGATGAAGCACAGACAGTCACCGCAGAACTACAGGCATTAATAAATAAATACGGCCCTGAGGCGATTGCTGAAGAATTTGTGCGGTACGTGTGATTGTTGTAATTAAAGGGGTCGGAGTGATTTAATTTTGACCAGAATGAAAATAAAATTAAAGGGGACAGACTCCTTTACTAAGGCTAAGTAGTCTTGTATGAATTCAGAAGCATAGAAAAGTGTTAGTAGATTAATAGGGGAC
>DAOWLL010000230.1 GCA_030641945.1 Gammaproteobacteria bacterium
CGCATTCGACCCGCAATGGTCTATGCTGCCGGCGAAGCAATGGGTGTTGCCCAGGATATTCTCGACACGCCAGCATGCGCGGTTGAGATGATACACACTTACTCGTTGATTCATGATGATCTGCCAGCGATGGATGATGATGATTTACGACGTGGCCAGCCCACCTGTCACAGGGCATTTGATGAGGCCACAGCAATTCTGGCCGGTGATGCGCTGCAGGCCCATGCTTTTGAGATTCTTGCTGCCAATAATCTACAGGTCAATGACAGGCGACGGCTTGAGATGATTACACTGTTGGCCACTGCCAGCGGCTCAGACGGCATGGCAGGCGGCCAGGCAATAGACCTCGCCGCAGTAGGCCGCAAGCTCAAGCTGGAAGAACTGGAAGACATGCACCGCCTGAAGACCGGTGCGCTGATCAAGGCCAGCATTCTTCTGGGTGCAATGTGCAGCACCGTGGTTACAGAAGATGAACTCACACTGCTTGCTCGCTATGCCGATTGCATTGGCTTATCTTTCCAGATCCAGGACGACATCCTGGACGTTGTCGGTGATACTGAAACCCTGGGCAAACCCAGAGGCTCGGATGAAAAAATGCAAAAGCCAACCTATCCTTCAATCCTTGGCCTCGACGCATCGAGAAATCTGGCGCGGGAACAGCACGAGCAGGCGCTATTGCATCTTGAGACATTAGATGTACGTGCAGATACACTACGTCAATTGTCCACTTACATTGTTGAACGTGAATTCTAGATGGGAAGCTCATCCGATAATCGCTGGCCATTACTTGAATCTGTCGATTCACCTGCAGATCTACGCCAGCTGCCGCGTGTGCAGTTGCCTGAACTGGCGCGTGAGATGCGCAGCTATTTACTCGAAACCGTATCGACAACCGGTGGCCACCTGTCGGCAGGCCTGGGCACGGTCGAACTCACCATCGCCCTGCATTATGTTTTCAACACTCCGGCGGACAAGCTGGTGTGGGATGTCGGCCACCAGACCTATCCACACAAGATTCTTACCGAACGACGTCATCGCATGTCAACGCTGCGGCAGAAAGGCGGTCTCGCCGGCTTTCCCAAGTGCAGTGAAAGTGAGTATGACGCCTTCGGCACCGGCCACTCGAGCACATCAATAAGCGCCGCCCTTGGTATGAGCATCGCGTCCAGGCAGACCGGCGCGAATTACAAGTCAGTTGCCATCATCGGAGACGGCGCCATGACTGGCGGCATGGCATTTGAAGCGCTGAATCATGCCGGTGACAGCGATGCCGACCTGCTGGTGATCCTGAATGATAATGACATGTCGATTTCACCCAATGTTGGCGGCCTGTCCAATCACCTGACCCGGTTGTTATCAGGACAAATTTATTCAACGGTGCGTGAAGGCGGTAAAAAAGTGCTGGAACACATGCCTAGCGTTTGGGAACTGGCGCGTCGCACCGAAGAGCATGTCAAGGGCATGGTCGCACCAGGCACCCTGTTTGAAGAGCTGGGATTCAACTACTTTGGCCCCATCGATGGGCACGATTTGAATACACTGGTACCCATTCTGCAAAACCTGTATGAGCAGAAAGGCCCACGCTTTCTGCACATTGTTACGCAAAAAGGTAAAGGTTATTTTCCGGCTGAAGATGATCCCAGCCGCTATCATGGCGTCGGAAAATTCGATACGTCCACGGGCGAATCCACCGCCAGCGCGGAAAGCAGCCAGACATTTACCCAGGTTTTCAGTGACTGGCTGTGCGACATGGCCGCAGCAGACAAACGCCTGATCGGAATAACACCCGCCATGCGCGAAGGCTCGGGCCTGGTCGAGTTTTCACAGCAGTACCAGGACAGGTATTTTGATGTCGGTATTGCTGAACAGCATGCCGTCACCCTGGCCGCAGGCATGGCCTGCGATGGTCTGAAACCGGTTGTCGCTATTTATTCAACTTTTTTGCAGCGGGCTTATGACCAGGTGATTCACGATGTGGCGATACAAAACCTGCCCGTGTTGTTTGCAATTGACCGCGCTGGCATCGTCGGTGCTGATGGCCCAACGCATACAGGTGCCTATGACATCAGTTACCTGCGCTGCATACCGAATATGGTGATCATGACGCCTGCTGATGCCGATGAAGCACGCTGCATGCTGACCACCGGCTTTTTACACGATGGCCCCGCCGCCGTACGTTATCCTCGCGGCACTTCTTCTGGAAAGCTGCCACGCAAGGAACTGACGGCGATTGATTTTGGCAAAGCCGAGCTTTGCCGCAAGGGCAACAAGGTTGCTTTACTCGTATTTGGCACCCTGCTGTCTACCGCCCAGGAGGTAGCAGAGACGATCGATGCCAGCCTGTACAACATGCGCTTTGTGAAACCACTGGATGAAGACGCCATCAAGCAGGCAGCTAATAACCACGATTTACTGGTCACTATCGAAGAAAATGCCATTGCCGGCGGTGCCGGCAGCGCAGTCAATGAATGGCTGGCAGCCAATGCCGAGCGTATAAATATTCTCAATCTGGGCTTCCCGGATACCTATGTTGGGCAGGGGACACAGGCTGAAATGTCGTCCGAATGGGGTCTGGACGCTGACGGCATCGTTAAAAGCATTCAAAACCAGCTTGCCAAAATGAATGCCTCAAATTGCTAATGATGATCATTTTCGATAAAATCCTACTGTTTTACTCAAGTATTATTCTGATTTAACTGGATACTGGCTGGATAATGTCTGCAAGCTACCTGCTGAAAGTGGTTACCGAGTTCGCATCGGCCCACACATTGCGAGATTATCCGGGCGCCTGCAGCCGCATGCATGGCCATAACTGGAAAGTAGAACTTGAGGTGGCAGCGACTGCACTTGACGATGTCGGCATGGGCATCGATTTCAAGCAGATGAAGACCGCCGCAAACGAAGTGGGTGACCGCCTGGATCATCGTTATCTGAATGATCTGGAACCGTTCACCGAGATTAATCCAACAGCGGAGAACATTGCTGCATACATGTACCGGGAAATAGCAGCGAAATTAAACAGCGATACGATCAGGGTAACAGCACTGACCTTGTGGGAAACAGACCGAGCCTGTGTTCGCTACAGCGAAGAGAATAAATGACATGACTGACACAATCGAAGCCAAACCGACGAAAGCATCTGACATGGTGGATGTGCAAAGCAGTCATGATAACCGTGCGATCCATATAGACAAGGTCGGCATCAAGGACATTCGTCATCCCATCCAGGTAAAAGACCGCTCCGGGCATATCCAGCATACGGTTGCCAACTTCAACATGTACGTCGACCTGCCGCATGATTTCAAGGGTACGCATATGTCCCGCTTTGTGGAGATCCTCAACAACCACGACTGGGAAATCACCGTTGAGTCATTCAAAGTCATGCTCACAGAAATGACCAACCGCCTGGATTCAGAATGCGGCCATATCGAGATGACGTTCCACTACTTCGTCAATAAAGCCGCGCCAGCGTCAGGCGTTGAAAGCCTGCTGGATTACGAAGTCACACTGATGGGTGAACGTCGTAATCACACCAACACCATGAATGTCAAAGTCGTGGTACCGGTAACCAGCCTGTGCCCGTGTTCGAAGAAAATCTCGGACCGTGGCGCACACAACCAGCGCTCGCATGTCACAATCACAGTTAAAACACAGCAATTTGTCTGGATAGAAGAGCTCATCGATATTGTTGAGTTACAGGCATCAAGCGAACTATATGGTTTGCTGAAAAGGCCGGACGAAAAAGTTGTTACCGAGCGTGCCTACGACAATCCGAAATTTGTTGAAGACATGGTGCGTGATATTGCTGCACAGCTGAACAAGGATGACCGCATCATGTCGTACACTGTCGAATCAGAGAACTTCGAATCTATCCATAACCACTCAGCTTACGCCCTGATTCAAAAAGACAAGTAAAAGAAGGATTTTTCACCACAGAGGCACAGAGGTCACAGAGGTTTTTTATAGGCAGAACGCCAGCAACGCTTCGCTTATGCTGGCCTACGAACTGATTCAAAAAGACAAGTAAAAAAAGGATTTTTCACCGCAAAGGCGCAAAGGACGCAAAGATTTTTTGATGGTGTGTAGGAGCGGCTTCAGCCGCGAACATCGATAATTCGCGGCTGAAGCCGCTCCTACTTCACTATTCACTATTCGTTATTCGTTATTCGTTATTCACTATTCCCCGCCCTATTCCAGCGCCCTGGCCAACGCAGATCTGACCTGTGACGCCGTCGCACTGGTTGCTTCCAGGCCGCGTGTATCC
>DAOWLL010000339.1 GCA_030641945.1 Gammaproteobacteria bacterium
AATATATAACTAAACAGCAATACAATAATACACAATTTTTATTTAAATAAAATACCGAATATCAGAAAACGGGCAATATTTTATATATTTTTTAGCGGCGTGATTCGCATTGTTCTAAATTTAGAGCCGCATTAAAACACATATGCACCACAGTAACAGTACCTATAACTGCATCTTTATACTGTTATTTTTACTGTTATCTCTTAAAACTCCGGTTTTTGCCTCAGACAATGATGATTTTGAACGCTATCAGGAGAAACTGGAAAGGGTTCAGCAAAGTATCGGCAAGGTCAAACAACACCTCAAAAGCACGCGCTATAAGCGCGGTCATGTTGTAACTGAATTACAACAGCTCGAAAGCAAGATCAGCAAGAATTCCATCGAACTGAACAACACCGAAGCGAAAGTCGATAACCTGAATAACAACATTTCTGATCTGCGCGGTGAACTCAACAAGCTGCAGCATAAGCTGAAAACACAGCGCCAGAGCCTGTCAGAGCAGGTACGCGCGGCTTATGCCATAGGGCGGCAACAGCAGGTAAAAATGCTGCTGAATCAGCAGGATCCAGCCGAAATGGGGCGGGTTATGGTGTATTTTGATTACCTCAACAGGGCGCGTGAGCAGCACATCAGGGAGTTTCTGCACAGTATCGCCGAAAAACAGCGTGTGGAGGAGGAATTGAATACGGCCCTGAATGAGTATCAGGAAAGCCTGAAAACAAGGAAAAAACAGAAAAATACCCTGTTTAGTCAAAGACTTAAAAGAAACCAGCTGCTCGCTCGCCTGGAACAGGAAATCAACAACCAGGAGAAAAACCTGACCGAGCTGGAAAACAGCAGGAACCGGATCGAAAACCTGCTCATGTCCCTCGGCGAGCTGCTTGCTGATATTCCACAAAGCCCGTCTGATTTACGGCCATTCAAGCAGCAAAAGGGGAAACTACCGTGGCCCGCATCCGGCCCGTTTCTTGCCAGTTACGGAGAAACACGTCATCAGGGCGGGCTGAAATGGAATGGTGTTCTCATTGGCAGCGCCCGTGGCACACCGGTTCGCGCCGTCAGTCATGGCCGCATAGCCTTTGCAGACTGGCTGCAAGGCTTTGGTTTTATTACAATTATTGACCATGGCGAGGGGTATATGAGCCTCTACGGGCACAGTGAAACCCTGACCAAGCAGGCTGGTGACTGGGTCAATGCCGGTGAAGTCATCGCCACGAGTGGGGACAGCGGGGGACAGCCAATGCCCGGCGTTTATTTCGAGATTCGCTCAAGGGGAAAGCCGGTCAATCCAGGCGGGTGGTGCTCCAGAAAGGCTAAACACTCGGCAAAACTTAAATAACCTCTCATCGGGAACAAGTAGACGTCCGACAGCTCTATATATAATAATGTGTAATACCGGATACGAATTTGAACGTATCTGGGCTATAGTAGTCATGTACAGGGCCATGCAGGCCTGGAGATTTTAATGAGTAAACAATTCAAGACCGCGCTGGTACTGATCTTTGGCATATTTTTAGGTATCTCGGTATCCCTCACCGGCAACGTTCTTGCCAACAAAGAGGAAGCCAAAGGATTACCGCTAGACCAGCTACGCAATTTTTCAGACATCTTCTCCCGTATCAAATCAGATTATGTTGAAGACGTGGAAGACGAAGTCCTGCTGGAACATGCCATTCGCGGCATGCTGTCCGGACTGGATCCGCATTCCACCTACCTGAGCCCTGATGAGTACAATGAGCTGCGCATCGGTACATCCGGTGAGTTTGGCGGCCTGGGAATACAGGTGGGCATGGAGGATGGCTTCGTAAAAGTCATATCGCCCATTGACGACACACCCGCGTTCAAGGCCGGACTGGCCGCAGGGGACCTGATCATTCGACTGGATGAAAAAACAGTCAAAGGCCTGACCCTGAATGAGGCCGTAAAGATCATGCGCGGCAAGCCGGGCACCGATATTGAATTAACCGTAGTACGCGAAGGCGAAAACAAGCCTATGACTTTCGTTGTTACCCGCGACATTATCAAGGTGAAAAGCGTTAAGAATAGAATGCTCGATCCTGGTTATGGCTATATTCGTATCAGTAACTTCCAGTCGAGAACTGCACCGCAGCTGCTGGAAGCAATCAACGATCTCAAAGAAGAGAACAAGGCCAACCTGAAAGGACTTGTGCTTGATTTACGCAACAATCCTGGTGGCGTGCTGAATGCCGCAGCTGAAGTTTCTGACCTGTTTATAAATAAAGGCAAACTTGTTTATACTGAAGGCCGGATTGATAACTCGCATTACGAGTACAACGCCAAACCAGGTGACATTCTTGATGGCGCACCTGTGGTTGTGCTAATCAATGGAGGCTCTGCCTCGGCATCGGAGATTGTAGCCGGCGCACTCCAGGATCATAGACGTGCTATTGTCATGGGCAGCAAATCTTTCGGTAAGGGTTCAGTACAAACCATACAGGAACTCAGAAGCGGGGGGGCGGTCAAGATCACAACTGCCCGTTACTTCACACCCAAGGGAAGGTCCATTCAGGGCGCAGGCATCACGCCTGATATCGTACTTGATAAATACACGGTGACATCAGTCGATGATGATTCGCTTGCCACTATAAAAGAATCAGACTTGAGCAACCATATCAGCAATCCAACCATGTCGGATGAAGAGATCAAAAAGTCAGAGGATGCATCTAAAAAGGCCAAGAGCCACAAGGTGCTGGCGACAGAAGACTACCAGCTTCATGAAGCACTGCTGTTATTAAAAGGCCTGACGATACTTAATAAATCCTGATTGGCATAAAAGCCATCTAGCTCTTGTTTAAGCAGCAATACAGGCGATCAGTAATACTGTTTTTACTGATCGCTTTTTTTGTGCCTGCTGCTTACGCAGATAAACTTGCCAGCATTATCATCGATGACCTTGGCAATAACCTTGAATATGGCAATATGGCTATCGCGCTGCCCGGCTCGATTACACTTGCCTTTTTGCCACATACTGTTTTTGCTGCAGAACTCGCTGACAGGGCGCACAACTCCGGTAAAGAAATCATGCTTCATTTACCAAATACCCCTATTGTTGCTGCATCAGGCGTTGCAGGTATTGGAAATTCAGATCGTATCGTTACAAAACAAATAGGAAACCTCCATATGGTGTATGATGAACATGCCTTATCAAGTGATGATGATGTCCTGTTAGCTCCAAAGGTATGTTTAATGGCAAATTGGCAGGCAAATATTGTCCTTGAAATTCTTGTTGGTGATATAATATGAGT
>DAOWLL010000001.1 GCA_030641945.1 Gammaproteobacteria bacterium
AGATGATGCGTATGGAGCACGACCAGATGCGAAGTATTTTTTCTGAAATGCGTGATGCACTGGAGCAGCAACAAGTCAACGACTACCTGGGCGTCTCGGAAACACTGTTGATATTGATGCAGCAGCACAATATCAAGGAAGAGCAAATTCTCTATAGCATGATGGACCAGCGCCTGTCAGAAGATGCAAACCATTGGCAGCAAATATTTCAGGACTGGGACAAGCGCTGATGTCCGCTGAGGTATTGCTGGATGTCAGCGACCTGGAGCCCCCGGAACCTCTGGTACAGGTACTCGAAGCCGCTGAACAACTGAAACCCGGGCAATACCTGCGCATGTTGCATCGGCGTGAACCCTGTTTGCTTTTTGGCAATCTCGACGACAATCATTTCAGCTATTACCAGCGCAAAGGCACAGTATCCGCTGTTGAAGTATTCATCTGGCATGAAAAAGACGATGAAGCAGCCGCGGCTGTACAGGCGATTGTAGGCGTACCGATCGATACCTCCGGTTAATCAGGCACCATAGTCATGCGCGCCGACCTTTCACTACAGCAATCCCCGCCGTTTTCCGTCCCTGCGCGATTTCTCGTCAGCGCGCCGTTGTTTGGCCTGACTGCCGCACTGGTATTACTCTGGCATGGGCCGGGGATGGTTAGTCATCGCTGGACACCTGAAATACTGGCGGTTACCCATTTTCTGACACTGGGATTCCTCGCCATGAGTATGCTTGGCGCCATGATGCAGCTTACGCCGGTACTCATGGGCGTGGTTAACCTACGCCCCGTACTTTTCAGCACCGTTATTCATGCTCCATTATTTCTGGGTACAGCCTGTCTTGGCCTGGCATGGTTGATGCAGGTTAATCAGCTGTTCATTATTGCAATGGTGTTGCTGGGGTTCTCTTTCACGGTTTTTATCGTGGTGACTACAGAACGTTTATTACGTTCAAAAAGCAGACATGTGTCGCGCAGCATGATGCTGCTGGCTTTACTGGCATTATTAATCACCGCTTCTCTTGGTATCTATCTGGTCATGGGGTACACCGGGCAAACATTGCCACTTGCACGGCATCTGGCTGATTTACATTTGAGCTGGGGCCTGATGGGTTGGGTGTTGCTTCTGATTATGGCTGTCGCATACCAGGTGATCCCCATGTTCCAGATTACCGATGAATACCCTGCCATGCATCAACGCTGGATGGGTTGGTCAGTGTTTTCCGCCATCCTTGGACTGAGCCTGACTTATATATGGCCATTGGAAACACTAAAAACTCTTTCCGCCATTCTGCTGGCCGGCTGTTTGCTGACTTTTGCACTGACTACTTTGTGGGTCCTGCATAAGCGACGCCGTCAACTAGTTGACGTTACACTGAATTTCTGGCGGCTTGCCATGATCAGTCTTGCATTTCTCACATTGACCTGGGCAATATCGGCAATATTGAATTTGAATGTTCCAGTGTTGCTGCTGGGTGTGTTAATGATCCACGGCTTTGCCATGACAACGGTTAATGGCATGATGTATAAAATTATCCCGTTTATTATCTGGCTGCATCTTAGTGCGCGTAATAAAAACTTACGTGACAGGGGGGAGAGAAGTTCACAGGTAAAAGTGCCACACTTGCGTAAAATCATTCCGGAAGCTGCCGGCTTGTGGCAATTCCGCTTTCACCTGGCCAGCCTGCTATTGCTGGCCGTGGCAACAATATGGCCGAAATGGTTTTATTATCCGGCAGCCCTGTCGTTTGTAATCGCCCAGGCTGCATTGTTATTCAATTTGTCGAATGCAGTTCGTTTTTACAATGCAAAAATCGCCATGCTCTCGATCGGAAAAGCCGGATCAGACCCTGTTTAGCCGAACAAATACCCGTAATTATCCCGGCACCGAAAACAGGATCAGGAAGCATGAGCGGGGACGAGCTTCATATTTTGGGTCTTCACCCCATCAAGTGGGTTAAACAGATAAAAAGCTTTACCACAGAGGCACAGAGGTTTTAGCCGCCTGCCGCTACACGGCCCCCGCAAAAGGCGCGAATGATGTGGTGTGTAAATAGATGCTTATTGATCTTATTTTCACTGTCGGAATCATGTGATAAGGCTATTGAACCGCTGGATGCCGGGAAGGAACAGGACCTATGTCCACAGATAAACGCAGATGAACACGGATGAAAGCGTTTTTAAGTTACTAAATATCTGTGTTCATCTGTGTTCATCTGTGTATAATTTGTTTTTAAACATTTGCGTGGGGCCGTGTAGCGGCAGGCGGACAAATATTCCCTGTGTGGTCAGGGTGTTATCATGGGTCTACCCGCTGTCTTTGGGGAAGATCAAAATTCTATAATTGATCTGCAATCGTTTCCATCAGGAAATCGGACCATTTCTTCGGCAGTTGTTCTTTCAGTTCTACAGACTTTTCAAAGTCGGGCAATATTACCTGGTCTAGAAAACCCTGTACGGCAACAGGGCTGGAGGTGGCTATATTGAGTTCCTTGTTCATGCGTAGACTGAGCTGGTCGAAGTTGGCAGAGCCCAGGCATATCCAGCCGTCATATACTGCACCCTTGATATGTGACTCTCCGGGATAAATATACACCCGAATGCCGTTAACCAGCATGGCATTAATTGCCCTTACATTGCTGCGGTCAATAATACCGCTGTCAGACTGATAAGGGATGATGATGCGAACATCCACGCCTCGACGTCGTGCCATGGCAAGTTCGAAGATGATATCGTCGGAAGTAAAGTAGGCATTTTCGATATAGATGCGTTGATTTGCGCGGGCAATGGCGGCTAGCTGAGTGCGCAGAATCTGCGAGTCACCTGGTTTGGTGAAGAGTAATCTTATTGGCACATCATTCGGTTGTGGTTCGTTTACTGGTTTGCCTGGGCGGTATAAGGCGGCACGTATATCCCCCAGAAACGCCTGCAGGCGCCATGCCTTTTCAAAATTCGTCTGTATTTCATCAACAACCGGACCGCGCAGTTCTACCATCAGGTCATGCCAGTCATATCGGTATTCACGTCCGATGTTCATGCCACCGAGAAATGCAATCCGCCTGTCGATCAGGATGGTCTTAGTATGATCTCCAGCCAGCCAGGGGTTGAGTACGGTACGCACATCGATTTCCGAGTTGCTTTCCAGGTAACGAATGATCCGCGGCGGCGGTTTGTATTGTTCGGGCGTGGAAGGTGAGCGGGCTGAAGCGGCACTGATAGTACCCAGGCCATCGACCAGTACGCGAACCTCGACCTGTTTTGATCGTTGTTTGAGAAGATCTGCAATCTTCAATGCATAGTCATCATTATCAAAAATGTACAGACGTATATCGATGGATTCTTCAGCTGACTGGATTGCGTCGACCAGGCGGGCAAAGAACGCCGCACCATCGACCAGGTACTCGATTGAACCTTGAGTGAGGGGCGAATAGGCAAGCTCGCTTAATTCCTGTTCCCATGCTTCGGCATCCATTGGTTCATTATCAGACACCGGTGGAATCGGTTGGTCTTTTAGAAATATCACAGGCTTGGGCGTGACTGTGTCTACCAGCTTGAAAGATACCAGGCTGAACAGTCTTGCTACCGAGCCAATGGGCTGCCTTAAAAAGCATTCAAGGTGGCTCCTGGTGGTATGTACCAGGGCATCTGGCAGCAAAGCGCCTGTCGGGCCGCAGCACTCAGGATCTCCGGGCATTCGACGCAGAAAAACGACCTGGCCGGACTCACGGTTGGCATAAATAAACGGGTAACCATAGTCTGCCGTGTCGCCGGTGTTAAATAGCAGTGCTGGAGCGCCGGCTCCTCTTGCCGCAGAAATGTACTCACTGAGGAGGGGAACCGCTTCGGTTAGCAATTGACTAAATATGAAGGTGTCCCTGGTACTCAGCTCGGCCGGCTTGTCATGTAGTGGTACTGAGTGCAACAGGCCTTGTTCGTCATAATAAAAAAACAATTCCTCCCGCTTGAGAAATTCGACCACGACCCCGGTGCCCGGTTTTTTCGGTGTTATGCTTGCGAACAGACGGTCACGGAACTCGCGCCACAGTGCGACACCTGCAACAGGTAATGCCTGTAATTCGTGTGTATACTCAATCCATTGTTCGGGGTCTATATATGATAATTGTGCAAGCGGGAGATTATTGTACTGCTCGACGACCTGTTGCAGCGCTAGCGTGGTGGACGTGCCGGAGACCAGAGTTACATCCAGGTCTGGCAGTATCGCGAAGCTGTCTATCGTCTCTGACTGGTGCCGGAATTGAATAAATAGCCGGTTGTCACTGATATAGGCCTGTTCGGCAAGCAGGACTGATGTATCGACCACTGTGTCGTCAATTACTATGCTGGGTTGTGATGGTTCAGGTTCAGCAGGGTCGATTGTGCAACCAGTAACAATACTGAGCGTGATCATTATGATAATCACAGATCTTGTCATTGATACCCGGCATGTATTGAATATCGCCATTATCCTGGTAGTTTGCCATGAATCTTGCACCGGGTATGGTTATGCTGTTATATGGTGAGTGCCATTCTGTGCTGCAGATGGCGACATCGAACGCAGCTTTCTGCAATCATTTCACAGGTCCAGCAATATGGATATCAAATCATATCAAGATGAGGTTCAAGGTTTTGTTGATCGCGGCAACTACCATGCTGCGTTCAATATTGCGCTGTCAGGGCTGAATGCATGCCAGAGAGAGCATGATCAAACTGGTGTTGATCAATGCCTCAGTGTTATCGAGGGAGTGATACAGCATCTTGTTGAAGAATTTGGCAGTGAAGAATATCTTGAGCAAGAATAAAAAAAGGCCGGTTTGACCGGCCTTTTTTTGTTGCAGCTGAACGCGTGTTATTTCTTGCCTTCGCGCTCCAGTGTTTCCTTGATGACTTCTTCAGCCACGTTTTTCGGACATGGCATGTAGTGCAGGAACTCCATGGAGAACTGGCCGCGGCCAGATGTCATGGTGCGCAGGTCACCAATATAACCGAACATTTCGCTCAGCGGGCATTCGGCCTTGATGCGTACACCGGTAGTGCCAGGTTCCTGTGACTTGATCATGCCGCGGCGGCGGTTCAGGTCGCCAATGACATCACCAACGTTGTCATCAGGTGTATACACATCCACCTTCATGATCGGCTCCATCAACTGTGGACCCGAATTAGGCATAGTCTGGCGATATGCTGCTCTGGCAGCCAGCTCATAAGCAACAGCAGATGAGTCAACCGGGTGATAGGCGCCATCGGTCAAGGTTACCTTGAAGTCAAGGCAGGGGAAGCCCGCCAATACGCCACGCACCATGCTGGCTTTAAAGCCTTTATCAACGGCCGGCCAGAATTCACGTGGTACGTTACCGCCGGTAACGACAGATTCAAACTCGTAGCCGCTGCCGGGCTCGCCGGGTTCGATTATATAGTCGATCTTGGCGTACTGACCTGAACCACCGGTCTGTTTCTTATGGGTGTAGCTGTCTTCAGTGCGCCTGGTAATGGTTTCGCGGTAGGCAACCTGTGGTTTACCAACATCGACTTCAACACCATGGGTACGCTTCAGAATGTCGATCTTGATGTCGAGGTGAAGCTCGCCCATGCCTTTAAGGATGGTTTCACCCGAGTCCTGATCGGTTTCAACACGGAAGGACGGGTCTTCCTGAATCATCTTACCTATAGCGATGCCCAGTTTTTCAGAAGCGCCTTTGTCTCTAGGTGCAACGGCAATGGAGATAACGGGATCCGGAAATACCATGGGCTCCAGCGTGGCTGGTGCTTTCGGGTCGCACAGTGTGTGCCCGGTCTGTACGTTCTTCATACCAATCACGGCTACGATATCACCGGCCTGTGCGCCACTGAGTTCGATGCGCTCATCGGCATGCATTTCTACAATACGACCGATACGTTCTGTTTTACCCGTGAATGTATTCAGCACGGTATCGCCTTTGTTCAGCGTGCCTGAGTAAATACGGATGAATGTCAGTGCGCCAAAACGGTCATCCATAATCTTGAACGCCAGTGCGCGTAGTGGCTTCTCCGGGTCAACGATGGCGAATTCACCGGTTTCATTTCCTTCATCGTCGGTTTCAGGCTGTGGCTTGACTTCGGTCGGGCTGGGCAGGTAATCAACAACCGCGTTCAGCACCGGCTGTACACCCTTGTTTTTGAAGGCTGAACCGCAGTAGGTCGGGAAGAAATCCAGGTTGATTGTGCCTTTGCGGATACAGCGTTTGATGTCTTCGATAGCCGGCTCTTCTCCTTCCAGGTATTTTCCCATCAGCTCATCATCCTGCTCAACAGCCGCTTCGATGAGTTTTTCACGCCATTCTTCAATAGCATCAGCCATATCAGCAGGTGGCTCCTGTAGTTCATAGTTTTCAGGTAAACCAGAGTCATCCCAAACCCATGCTTTGCGTGTTAGCAGATCCACCACGCCGGTAAAATCCTCTTCAATACCGATAGGCAGCACCATCACCAGCGGGTTTGCGCCCAGTACGTCTTCAACCTGCTTCACAACGCTGTAGAAGTCAGCGCCAATACGGTCGAGCTTGTTGACGAAAATAATACGAGCAACTTCGGATTCGTTGGCATAACGCCAGTTGGTTTCAGACTGGGGCTCAACACCGCCAGAACCACAGAAAACGCCAACACCGCCGTCGAGCACTTTCAGCGAACGGTATACTTCGATGGTAAAGTCAACGTGTCCCGGGGTGTCGATAATGTTCATGCGATGTTCATTCCACTCGCAGCTGGTTGCAGCAGACTGAATGGTAATACCGCGCTCAGCTTCCTGTTCCATGAAGTCAGTAGTGGCCTCGCCATCATGCACTTCACCGGTCTTATGGATTTTGCCGGTCAGTTTCAGGATACGTTCCGTGGTCGTTGTTTTACCGGCATCCACGTGTGCGAAGATACCTATGTTTCTGTATTTGCTTAATTCAGTCATTGTCCTGGTTGCTCTATGCAGTTCAAAATTAATCGGTTGGCGTCCCTGGACCACGCTACAGGTAGGCTGGCACTGCCAGTCAGATACGCCTATTTCAGCCCATCATTTCGACATGCCCGGCAATACCGATAGCGTGCCAAAATCAGGAGGGCGGATTATATACTAAATGGAGAATATATACGGCAGTTCTTGAACTGTTTTGTTGCCGCAAACAGGAACCCGAATGGGGGTGTAATTCAAAGGAAATCAGACAATTAGGGCGTTTTTCGTTATTTTTTTTAGAGCTGACCAGTTGGCAGCCTCGTCACCCGTCATTGTTGAAATATCTCAAATTCGGCTTCGGATGTTGTTTTATCGATGCTGATCAGCATCTCACAATAGGCATTTTCAGCTATGGGATCATCGCCACAGCCGCAACCGACGATGATTTCAGTGAAAAAGATGCCAACTTTAGACTGAATGCTGTTTTTGTTCTGTTTCGCATTTATAACGGTGACCGAGATATTGCTGTCATCGACAAAGCCGCCTCGGGTTGTGCCTTTTTCCAGCGGAAGGGTGCCTGCTGGCAGATTCTCGAGTTCGCGCTTTAATGCTGTTTCGAAGGAGCCGGATTGGAATTCCTGCAGGGCATCGAGAAATTTTGGCATGACATTAGTCTGTTGAAAGAATCTTAACGGTTATAAGTTTTCAGTGGCATATGACCGGCACGCTGACGAAGCTTGTTGATGGTATTCAATACCGGGGCTCGCATGATCACCCAGCGCTCAAGCCGGTATTTACCCGGGAAATTGATAAACATGATCCCTATCAGGATTGTCAGAATGCCTTGTCCGGGCAGCACCAGCATGGCAATGCCGAGAATAATAAAGATGTAGCCGAGTATGTTTTTTGCAGCTAACAGTGACCACCGTATAACGGGATGCTGATGGGCCCAGGGTTCCCAGCGGTGACGCTTGTTTTCGGCGAAGTAATCTTCAGGGATCCTGATCACAAGCACTGGCACGAGCAATAGTGTAGCTGCAAAGCTGACGATGGAAAAAACGGCCATGTACCAGATTGTTGCTTCGTCTAATGTTATCCAGTCAAGCATGTTATTGTTTGCGAACGGATGGGAGATAATGCATCGGGTGCATATAATACAATACTATCAGGCTGCCCAGATTTCAGGCTGTGACAAAAACCATTTCCGGGAGGGATGCAATGAACGAGCTATTACATAACGATGCACTGGGTAAATTAATCCTGCGTCTTACGGTAGGCATTCTCATGCTGTTTCATGGTATTGCCAAGATAATGAATCCGGGCACAGTCGATTTCATTGGCGGTGCACTATCTGGTTCAGGGTTGCCATCGATCCTCGCTTACGGTGTATACGTCGGAGAAGTGATTGCACCATTAATGATTATTGTTGGTGTCTACTGTCGCTATGGGGCGATTATTATCGTGGTAAATATGTTGTTTGCTATTTTGTTGATGCATACCGGTGATATATTCGCATTGACTGACCACGGTGGCTGGCGGCTGGAGTTGCAGGGTTTTTATTTGTTTGGCGCTCTTGCCATTATGCTTCTCGGCAGTGGCAGGCATGCTGTTAAACCAGACTGATTCTGGATATTTTTTGTATAGGTTATAAGTAAGCTTGCGCCATACTTAAATGAGTGCATTCCGGTATAGAATTTAATCAAGGGCGCTAGAATGAAAAAAACCATATTCGCAATCATTGTCATACTCATGATCGCCATTGCAGGTGCGATATTTTATGTATTCAGCAACCTGGATGCCATTGTAAAGGCGGCAATTGAAGAATTCGGTAGCGATGCAGTTAAAACATCTGTGCGAGTTGAAAAAGTCGCAATCAGGTTAACCGAGGGTACGGCTGTAATTAATGGATTGACCGTTGCTAACCCGGACGACTTTTCTTTGCCACATGCATTTTCTCTGGATGAAGTTGCAGTAAGTATTAATCTTGAAAAAACAAACAAGGAAATGATCGCTATTGATGTAATTAGCATAGTTGCACCGCAGGTATTTTATGAGATTAATGCGCAGCGCCAGGGCAGTCTTAATATACTCAAGGAAAATCTGGGTATGGGTGGTGGAGCATCTGCCGATGCACCTGCCGGTAGTGGAACACCAGCAGCATCAGAAGCAGCGCCGGTTATACTTGATATTGCACGTTTTGAATTTAGAGACGCGAGCCTGCATGCCAGGGTAGTACCACTGCAAGACAAGACCTATGATCTCAAGCTTCCCGCGCTGGTATTATCTAATCTCAGTGGCACACCCGAACAAATGTCCAGACAGGTGCTCGACAGGCTTATTGATCATGCGAAGAAGGTGATCCAGGTACAGGGGCTGGATAAGGAGCTTGCAGAAATAAAAGCCAGGGCGCAGCAAAGAATCGATGAGGAAAAAGCAAAACTGGAACAGCAAGCCGATGATCGCATCGATGAAGAAAAGCAAAAAACAGAAGACAAGCTGAATAACCTGCTTGGCAGGTAACAAACCATTTAACGCTGTGTCAATCGTTAGTTTGGTTGATTGTTCAAACCAACATTGAAAATATTTTTGCCGCTAAAGACGCAAAGGGCGCAAATATAATTGTTGTATATAAACTTTGCGCAATTTGCGTGTTTCGCGGCTAGTTAATGGTTTATTTTACTAGTTCAGCACAGTCGGTTCACGGTTTTCAAGCCAGTTGACAACCTGTTGCCAGGCGTCGATATCCTGCTGGCTTGATCTGGAATTCAATTCATGCACGCCGAGACCTTTTTCTGAGGATGTCACGTAATTCTGGGTCTCGCGTAACTGGGCAATGACAGGTATGTCCAGGGCGCGCAGAAATCTTTCAAGCCCGCGAAAGGATAGAGTGTTGGGTTTGATGCGATTGCAGATGATACAAACACGGGTGCGTTGTGGGCGGATTTTTGCAATCAGAAAAAGATCGCGAATAAAGTCGGCTGTTGCATGGATATCGATGGATGAAGGTAGTACAGGTATCAGTATGGTGTCAGTGTCGCGTAATTGATCGATCAGGCCGAGGCCGGTAAGTCCAGCAGGTGTATCGATGATGGCGCGTTCTGTTTCCTGTGGCAGACGTAACTGGAAACTGCGGGTGACTGTAGAGTTCCTCACCGGGTACGCTGCGATACCATGAAGTTGTGCAGCATCCGATGGCCTGGATTTCAGCCAATACATGCTTGATCCCTGTGGATCATAATCCAGTAGAGTCGTATTCAGGTCCAGCTTTGCATAGGCGCTGGCTAAATTGGTCGCGACAGTTGTTTTACCACAGCCGCCTTTTACGTTAATAATGGTAATTCGCTGCAGGCGGGTGTCTGATCCTGCTGATGCCATTTTTCATCCATCGGTCAGTGATGCACTTGTTATAGGATGGTATGGGTGATAACACAAAAACGCAAGCCCCCCGCAAAGACCGGCTCAACAAGAGGGTAAAAATACATGGGTAAGCCAGTTACACGTGGTGTGCACCATGTCGGGCTATCCGTCACTGACCTTGATGCCAGTTGCAGCTTTTTTTGTGAATTGCTTGGTTGGGAGAAGGTGGGCGGTAATTCTGCTTATCCTGCCGTATTTGTTTCCGATGGCTCGGTGATGGTTACTCTCTGGCAAGCCAAACAACCGCCGACAGCGAAACCTTTCGATAAGAACAACAACGTAGGCCTGCATCATCTGGCGATCAGGGTGACAGATCTCGATACGCTGGACACGATTTATCAGAAGCTGGCGGCAGCTGAAAATGTCGACATCGAGTTTGCACCCGAGCCTTTGCGTGAGGGTCCGACAATACACATGATGTGTTATGAGCCGGGCGGGATTCGTATTGAACTTATCGTGCCAGCCTGACCTCAAAGCTTCAATTCACGCATCATATTGATTATTACGCGGTATTGATGTTCGTGTAAACTAGGCTGGACTAATTAAAAACCTGCGCACTTAATAATAATTCTGGAGAATGCTTCGATGGATTCTGGTATTAAGCCAAAACTTTCCGAGAATAATGATGATTCTTCAGTTAATGAAGAAATATATGCTATCAAGCTGACTAAACGAAGCAAGTCACCTATGTTTCATTCGCGCGTCACCCGGTTCGATCACTGGCTGGCACGAACAATGTTAGATGTGGTCGGCAATCCTAAAACCAATCTGCGTCTCTGGGACGGTATAGATGTGACCACACCGGTTGATGATCCGGTTGCTGTAATTCTTTACTGCAATCGTCTGGCTATGTGGAAAACCATAATCAACCCTGAATTGCACTGGGGTGATCTTTACTGTAACGGCCAGCTTGAATTCGACGGTGATATGGCCAGGTTCCTGGAAATTATCTACCGTAATCTCAACAGTAATGGAAAAGGCGGTTTGTTGCGCCGTTTCATGGTCTGGCTTGGTCATCGTCGTATTGCAAACTCGCATGCCAGGGCAGAAGAGAACATCCATCATCATTATGATATCGGTAATGATTTCTACAGGCTGTGGCTGGATACCGAGGAGATGCAATATACCTGTGCCTATTTCCCCGATCCGAACATGAGTCTTGAAGATGCACAGGTCAGCAAGCTGCATCACGTATGCCGCAAGCTGCAACTTAAACCAGGCGATACAGTCGTCGAAGCAGGTTGCGGCTGGGGCGGGCTGGCGCGATTCATGGCAAGGCATTATGACGTCAACGTCAGGGCTTATAATATTTCAAAAGAGCAGGTCAGCTATGCACGGCAACGTGCCGAAGCTGAAGGCCTGTCAGACAGGGTTGAGTATGTTCTCGATGATTATCGCAACATAAGCGGCGAATATGATGTATTCGTTTCTGTTGGAATGCTTGAGCATGTAGGCAAGCGGGATTATCCTGTAATGGGAAAAGTGATTGGCCGTTGCCTGAAACCTGAAGGCCGCGGCTTGATCCATACCATCGGCCGCATCAGCCCGGGCCCGATGAACGCGTGGATCGAGCGCCGTATATTTCCAGGCGCGTATCCACCCAGCCTGAGTGAGATGATGGAAATCTTCGAGCCGAACCAGCTGGCGGTGTTTGATGTTGAAAACCTGAGACTGCACTATGCAAAAACACTTGAGCACTGGGTGCAAAGATTTGAGCAGCACAGGGAAGCAATTGAATTAATGATGGATGAGGAATTTGTCAAAGCCTGGAGCCTTTACCTGGCTGGCTCCATTGCTGCGTTTAGAGTGGGCGAATTGCAGTTATACCAGGTTGTGTTTGCCAGAGATTCTAATAACGATCTGCCATGGTCACGTGACCATCTTTGTAGCAACACATCTGACAACAAGGTCAAGCTAAGTATTGTGCATGGTGAACTCGCTGATGCTTGATGTACTCATCATAGGTGGTGGTCCCGCAGGTTCGACGCTTGCATGGGCTCTGCGCAAATCAGGGATGGATATTGCGATTATCGACAAGGAGGAATTCCCGCGGCAGAAAATTTGTGCCGGCTGGGTAACGCCAGCTGTTATGCAGGAATTGAACATAGACCTGGATGACTATGCTGATGGCCGGGTGTTGCAGCCTATAACTGGTTTTCGCATCAGCCAGCTCGGTCAAAAACAGGTGCAGTCGCATTATGCCGGCGATCCCGTCAGTTACGGGATTCGCCGCATCGAGTTTGATGACTACCTGCTGCAACGCAGTAAGGCAAAGCTATTGACAGGCAGGGCATTCAAGCGCATGGAGCGTATTGATAACGGCTGGCGTGTTAATGATGATATTAATGCAAAACTGGTGGTTGGCGCCGGTGGACATTTCTGCCCGGTTGCACGTGCTATCGGTTCAAAAGGCGTGAGTGAAGTTGCTGTTGCTGCGCAGGAAGTCGAGTTTGAAATGACTGCCGAGCAGGCGGCCGCATCTACTATAGATGCTGAAGTCCCGGAGCTTTTTTTTACCCCGGACCTGAAAGGCTATGGCTGGATATTTCGCAAAGGGGATTTCCTCAATATTGGCCTGGGTCGAGAAGACAAACACAGGCTTTCGAGTCATGTGCAGGATTTTGTTCAATACCTCAAACAGCAGGATAAGATTCCGCAAGATATTGCCGAGAAGTTCAATGGCCATGCCTATTTGCTGTATCCGCATGCAATTCGAGATATTGTTAGCGACAACGTTATGTTGATAGGTGATGCAGCCGGGCTCGCTTACCCGCAAAGCGGTGAAGGTATTCGACCCGCGGTGGAGTCTGCGTTATTTGCGGCCCGGGTTATTGAAGACTGCCATGGTGATTATGCTGCTGCGCAGCTTCAGCCCTATCATGAGCTGATCGAGCAACGATACGGAGAGCGTCATCCTGGGCCTGATCTGATGGAGCGTTTGCCATTAGGCATTAAGCAGCTGGTTGCTGCCGAGTTAATGAAAACCAGGTGGTTTACAAGAAAGATCGTGACTGACCGCTGGTTTTTACAATCTCATCAAGAGCCGATAAATATGCAGACGATGTCCCAGGGGTAGAGTGTCAATTCCTGAGCCTGGTTAAAACGCTGCTGGCGGATGTTCGAATAGAACAGCGGCCCACGCAATAGCGGTAATAATAAGAGCGAATAATACTGCAGCTGAGCCCATGTCTTTGGCGCGGCCCGCCAGTTCATGATGTTCGTCGCTAATGCGATCGACTACTGACTCAATGGCAGAATTGAGCAGCTCAACGACTAACACGAAAAGCACACTGCAAACCAGCACGGCTTTATCGAGCACTGATTCACCGAGAAAAATACCGGCAGGTATAAGCGCTGCCGCCATCCACAGCTCCTGCCTGAAAGCTGCTTCATGTTTGTAAGCTGAGCAGATGCCCTTCCATGAGTATCCCGCTGCATTAATAATGCGTTTAATTCCTGTAACACCGGTTTTCCCCATTATGTTCTCCTAGCCGATGTGAATCTGTTCCATAAGGTAACACAGGCAGTCCTGCCTGATGGCTCTTTCGTTGGTTGTATACATAGAGAGCGTGGCATTCTTTTGGAGAATAATTTTTGCGTTTTCTACATCGAAGAATTCGCTGGTGACATCTTCACTGCTTTCGTTAGTGACAACAAGGTGTGCATTGCTCTCGGGATTAAGGCCGGCAAATATAGAGCCCGTAGCAAGCTGTTCAAAATTCATTTTCTCAAGCTCGTGGCTTAGATGAATATCTGTGCTGCTATCGGTGCCCAGTGAGAATATTTCTGGTACGGTCACACGCGCGACAGTATGAAACAGGTTGATGTGTCCAGGGTGCTCAGATGATAGTTTCTCTGTGTTGAGGACTGCCTGTAAAAAACGGGTCGAATGCGTGACACCGTCTGCCTGCCCCGATTGTCCACATTCGAGTACAACCGACGGGCAAAAATCCGAAAACGCCGCAGATTGCACACCCTTGGGGCTGGTGAAATAAACCACGGTATTACCGAACATGCCGGCAAGCTGTATGCAGTGCGGACTCAGGATGTTGACACAGGCATAATGCGGGTTAAAACCCGTGTTGTTATGAATATCAATACTGGCGAATGGCTTACGTTTGCGCATGATGTTGGAAACTGTTTTCATCATGTCTGTTTCGGCGCAGTCATCATGGTGAGTGCCGGGCCAAACGCGATTATAATCCGGTTGCAGGTCCAGTCTTCGCTGCTCAGCAGCGGCAGCTTCTACATTACCAACGAATACAGTTATGGAGCGTGGCAGCGGCTTTTCCTGATATTCTTTTAATAATCGCTGAATAGCATAAAAGCCTGTTGTCTCGTTGCCATGCAGCAAGGTGCTGATGAACAATGGTTGTTTTATTTCGCCTTCGAGATGGATTAGCGTAGGTGAGCCAAGCAAGCCGAGTAATTCGGTAGCTTCGGCTTCAAGTAAACCATCAGGCAGGATGTCGGTCTCGTTTAACATTATGTGTAGCTTTCAAAGTCCCATTCATGGACGGGCATATTGTGTTGTTGATTCTGATAATAGCTTTTCGTCAATAGCCGCATATCGCGGCCGTGAAGTTCGGCGAATTTACGTTGCCATTGTGTTCCTGTCTGTTCGCTTTTGATGCGCGATTCTATTATGCCAAGATAATGTTTGCTGTCAGCATCAGAAAGACCAAGCTTATCAAGCCCGGTTTCTGCTTCACCCAGCAGTCTGTTCAACACCAGTTCCTTGATGCTATGCCTGTTTCCGTCTGTCCATAACACCCTGTGATTTAAACCTACTTGTGCGGATCTGTAGAAATTATCTTTTGTTTGGGCAAAAGTTAATGCTGCTTCGGGAGGGTCAATACAGGTTGCATAGTACTGAACCAGACCATAGTAAAAAGCGATATTCGCTATATTATCGACCATGCTGGCTGCGCTGGACATGGTGCGGTGTTCGATTCTCAAGTGAGGAGTGCCGTCGTCATCAAAGCCGATCAGCGGACGGTTCCAGCGCCATATTGTACCGTTATGCAGTCTCAGGTAGTTCAGTTTCTCAGCTGCGGTATCATAGGTTACCGGCAGCAGTACGGGGTAATGTTCGAGGTTTTCTCTGAAACATTCCAGCAGGGACTCACGGGCATACTGGCTGCCAAAGGTTACGCGGCGTATTGGACCGCTTGCAGCGCCGCCTATGCCGCCTATATCAACGGATTGTTCAAAAACGGGGATGCGTGTTTCATACCAGAGATCCTTGTTGAACATGAAAGGAGCGTTGGCGCCGACAGTAACAAGGGGCGCCGAGAGTATCATGGACGCATTGTAATAACGCACAGCTTTATCCTGTGGCGTTTGTAGATGTACCTGTAGTGATGTTGCTGCGGCCTCGAGCATTACATCCCTGTGTTCTACCTCGAGGTGCTCATTGCCATTGATGTTCAGGCTGATGGTTTTTCCTTTACGATGTCTCAGCACCTGTTCATTCAAGGCACGATAACGGTCGAGAGAGGAAATGTTTTTCAGAGAAAGATCACTATCGGTCAGCGTTGGCAGTATGCCAATGCCAAGCATGTTGCAACCAATATTATTTGACGATTGCTGGCACTGCTTCCATAACTGTTGCAGTTGGTTTTCGAAGTCGCTCAACAGGCTTTTATTAAATGACTGCGGATCTACATTGAGCTCAACATTGAATTTGGCCAATTCTGGAAAGATATAGGGATTGTTCGCGTGTTGAAGAAATGCTTCGTTTTGCGGGCATGGTGAAGCGTTTTTACCTATAAGCCATGCTTCCAGCTCGTAGCCTGCAACAAGTTTGTGGTTTGACAGGGAATGACTGTCAAACCAGCCGGCAAGAATGTCCGTTTCCTGTTGCAGACGTTTTTTATATTGCTGGTAGTCGGTTTTGTTAAATCGACTATATGTGATTTCTTCGCCCATGCTGTATCTGCTGTCAATAATTTAACTCAGATAGGATCTCAGTTGTGCGAGCCGCTCAATGGTGCCAATATCAATCCACTGACCATCATAGAGCTCCCCGCTCACTTTATTCAGCTCTGATTTTTTTCTCAGGATTGGAGCAAGTGCTTTTTTCCCAGGGTTCGTATCCGCAAAAAATCCGGGGGTGTAAATACCTATGCCGCTGTAAGTCAGTTTTTTCTCACCCGTATTTTTTATCAGGCCCTGTTCAATCGCAAAATCGCCTGCCGCATTATGTTCCGGGTTATTTACCAGCACCAGGTGCGCCTCATGTTCCGAACATCGGTTTATCAGCCTGGTAAGATCGTAGTCACACCAGATGTCGCCATTAATGACTATAAAAGGCTTGTCACCCAGGTGCGGCATTGCATTGATAATACCGCCGGCTGTTTCCAGGGCTTCTTCGCCTTCATCTGTATAGGTGATGCTGAGCGAGTAATTGCTTCCGTCGCCCAGTGTTTCCCTGATCTGGTCTGCGAGCCATGAGATGTTGATAACAACATCCTTGATGCCGGCTTTGGCCAGGTTGAGCAAGTGATATTCAATGAGTCGATGTTTTCCAACCTGTATCAGCGGCTTCGGAGTGATGTCCGTGTGTGGGCGTAAGCGTTCGCCGCGGCCTGCGGCCAGTATCATGGCTTTCATTTCTGGACACCTTTCAAAAAGGTCTTTTTGCGTGAATACTGCGTCAGCTCCATGCTCGAATCCTCGTGTATTGATATACACTCCGGTCCTGTGCGTGGTGCTTCCTTGTCTTCACGCAAAAATCCACTTTTTTAAAGGCATCCATCAGCTCGCTTTCGGATGTTGTAATACCGTTGATTCAAGCAGATCCAGTAACGGCTTCAGCTCATCATATTGACTGCATGTATCAATGACGTATTTTAACGTTAATGGCAAGTCGTTAAGGTACTGTGATTTTCCATCACGGTAGTTCAATCGTGCAAAGATTCCCAGTACTTTAAGGTGGCGTTGAACGCCCATTAAGTCGAACCAGCGAATGAATCGACGCCTGTCGACAGGCAGGTCAATTGCTGTGGAGCGCAAATATTTATCCAGCCAGTGTTCAACTTTATCTCTTGGCCACTCTATATAGCAATCCTTGAATAGAGAGACCAGGTCATAGGTAACAGGTCCGATGACTGCGTCCTGGTAGTCAATCACACCGGGATTGTCTTCATCTAACAGCATCAGGTTGCGTGAATGGTAGTCCCGGTGTACAAAAACCTGTGGTTGTTCCTGGGCTGATTCAATCAGTAAATCATATATTGAATTAATGACGGTTTTTTGTTCGTCATCCAGAGTTATACCCAGGTGTTTGTTCAGGTACCAGGGTTCGAACAGTCCCATTTCATCATGTAATCGCTGTTTATCATAGGGCGGCAAATGATTTTGTATGCGTTGCATATTAATCAGCGCAATTAGCGCGTCGTGGTACAGATCGTCACTGCTGTTATCATCAAGATAGTCAAGATACTGGCGATCGCCGAGGTCATCCAGCAGCAGAAACCCCTGTGCAAGATCCATAGTGATGATGTCAGGCGCGTTGACGCTGACGCTGCGCAATAGCTGAGTGATATGAATAAAAGGCTTGCAGTCTTCCTTGTCTGGCGGGGCGTCCATGACGACGAATGTCTTCCCCGTGTTTCTGTCAGTGACACGAAAATAACGCCGAAAACTGGCGTCAGCTGAGGCTGGGCGAATGTCTACCAGCTCGTGGGCTGGGATAGCGTTCAGCCAGTCCTCAAGTTGGGACATTCTCTCTTGGCTTTGTTGGCTCAATTAAACGGAATCCGTCATTAGTATAGAATGTGCGGCATTTTATCAGTCTTGTGAGAATCTTCCGAATGAAAAATCCTGTTGTTGTTGTCGGCATCGGTGAAATCGGCAGCGTCTTTGCGCGTGGCTTATTGCGTTTGGGTCATCCAGTATACCCCGTTGTTCGTGGTGTAGAGATGGCTGAGATAGCCAGCCGGGTTGCCGAACCGGAACTGGTCGTGATCGCGGTCGCCGAAAAAGATATCCAGGCTGTTTTGCAGAAGGTGCCGAAATCCTGGCGCGACAGGCTGGTTCTGTTGCAAAACGAATTACTGCCTGATGACTGGATAATGCACGGTCTCGATCCAACTGTAATTTCGGTGTGGTTTGAAAAGAAAAAAGGCATGGATTCAAAAGTGATCATTCCGTCACCGGTATTCGGCAAGCATGCGCAACTGGTTGCCGATGCGCTGGCCTCTATTGATATTGCTACCAGTGTGCCTGGCAGCGCTGAAGAATTACTGTTTGAGCTGGTGCTGAAGAACGTTTATATCCTGACAACGAATATTTCAGGCCTGGAAACCGGCGGAAGCGTAGGTGAACTTTGGTCGGAACATCAGGAAGTTGCGACACAAGTGGCTAATGAAATTATCCAGTTGCAGCAGAAACTGACCGGGCAGTCATTGAATGCCGGGCAATTAATCGAAGGCATGGTGCATGCGTTTAACGGTGATCTAGAGCACGGATGTATGGGCCGCAGCGCACCGGCCAGGCTGGAACGCGCGCTCAAGCTGGCAGATGAGCATGGCCTGGATTTGCCCAGGTTGAAGACAATTGCCAGTAAGGTTTAAAAAATATTTAGCCACAGAGGGTACTGAGTACACAGAGTTTTATGTTGTTAGAT